>CAKZKV010000357.1 GCA_937124505.1 uncultured Alphaproteobacteria bacterium | reverse complement strand
CCTTTGGTTGCAAATAGAATCCCACATTTTTAATCTCGTGACTACACTATTTAGTAATTTTATTTTTTATCAAAACGTTAGAGCTATTTTCAACCTATGATAATCTCAAAAGTTGTGCCTTTTTCGGTATCCAGAATTTCAATGGAACCCTTGTGACGCTGCAGCAAAGAGGACACGATGCCGAGCCCAAGGCCAGTTCCGCCACTTTCGCGTCTGGTCGTGAAAAAAGGTGTGAATATCTTGTATTTATTAGCCTTTGAGATTCCTTCTCCATCATCACTTATACGAATTCTTGAAAAACCGTCCTCTGTGTGAATATCTACGCGCACAATTTTTGCACCATGTTGTTTTGCATTATCAAACAGGTTGGTCAGAATGGCCTCCATATTGTCTTTTGACATGGAAATCATATGTGTTTCGTGCTCATCGAAATCGACTGCCAGACCGATGTCTTTATATCTGGCTTTCAATAATTTCAAAACCTCCATCAGGTCATGAGACTCATTGGCAGGGTTGTAATGGTCCGCACGCGCCAGTTCCAGCAGCCGCTTCACCAGCCTTTGCAGACGGTCGCTGTCATCTATGATATTCGACAGGAATTTTTCCCGCTTTTCAGGCTCCATTGTTTCCAGATGTTCCCGCAGCAATTCCGCCGACCCCTGAATGGACGTGATAGGCGTTTTGAATTCATGCGACACATGCATGGCAAAATCACGAATATAGTCCGCCCGGTCATTCAGGGATCTGGCCATGTTGGCATAGCTCTCTGATAGGAGTTCCACCTCGCGAATCACGGGATGCTCGATCGGCTGGATGGCATTTTTGTTCCCTGCAGCAAATTCAGACGTCTTCCTGACCAGACGGTGAATGGGGCGGGAAATCGCATAGGACGTTAGCATAACCAGAAGCAGGGTAATTCCCAGAACAATGAAGGTCGTCAGGAAAACCTTCTCTTTCTCCGCATAGAGGTGCTTCAGGATATTCTGCGGTGTGCGGGACAAATACACAACACCCCAGACATGGTCTTCGTAAATGATCGGATAGGCCACAAAAACCCGGATTCCCGTTCCTCGGCTGATGGACGCCAGAGCCGGCGGCGGCTCATCCGAGACACGCCTGCGGATCAGACTGGTATATTTTCCTTCCAGAGCTTTTTGCACTTCCGGAATATGGCCGAACCCAAGACCGACTTCCGTGTTGGCGGCAATGGCGATTCCGTCATAGTTCAATAATTTGATCCCTGACAGCGTTGTCCGTTGCGCATCCTTCATCACCCAGGACAACCGCTCGGCAATCTCGATATAACGCGGATGCAGGGGCGTTTCGACAAACACACCATCCGGTCTGGACGGATAGAGCGTGTTTTTAGACAGGTCAATATGCGGAAGAACCGGGGTATAATACTCATCCACGCGTTGCAGGTTTTCAGGCGCTATTCTCAGGCCATATGTCTTGATGTCCTCCCCGGATAACCTGTCGATCAGGTTTTGTTTATAAAGAGAGCCAATCACGGCGGCCTGTGAAATCAGTTCAATTTCCGTTTGCCGAACCAGCGCATTCTCATAGAAGCGAAAAAAGAAAATCCCCAGCAAAGGCAGCAACAACACCGTCAGATTCAGGATCAGAAGAATCGTCCGTAACCTGATAAACGCCTTGCTCTTTTCTTGTTCCTGCATCATGTCACGGCCAGTTTATACCCGACACCGCGGATGGTCTGAATAAAACTCTCGCATCCCTTCTCCGCGAACTTCTGACGGATATTGCGGATATGACTGTCAATGGTGCGGTCGCTGACATGAATATTCACATCATAGGCAAAATTCATGATGTTATCGCGGTCAAACACGCGTTCCGGCTGTTTGATCATCCCTTTCAAGATCAGGAATTCCGTGGCCGTCAGGTCTATCTGTTTCCCGTCCCATAACACCTGATGCCCTTCCGCATCCAGGCGTATTTTGCCCAGTTGATACACGCAAGCTACACTGGTTTGCCCCGAGCGGGGCGCGGCACGTTTCAGGACAGCCTTCACGCGGGCGATCATTTCCCGTGGGCTGAACGGCTTTGTCAGGTAATCATCCGCGCCCAGTTCCAGCCCCAGCACCTTGTCAATCTCATCATCGCGGGAAGACAGGAATAAAATCGGCACGTCAGATGTTTTGCGCAGTTCCCGGCAGACCTCCAGCCCGTCCATCTCCGGCATATTGATATCAAGAATCATAAGGTCGGGATTGTGAATGCGGTATTGCTGAAGCGCCTGCGCACCGTCGGACGCTTCGATCCCTTTCATATCCGCTTTTTCCAGTGTAAACAGGACGACTTCGCGGATATGGGGATCATCATCAACAACCAGAATTTTCTTCATACCATTTATTTCCTTGTAATCTTGACGATAAGCAAATGAAAAAGAAGGGTCAAACCCTTCTTCTCCGGCGCAGGGCCGCCGCGCCCATCAAACCCAGCACCATCAGCCCCCCCATTGTCGCCGGTTCCGGGGTCGAGCCACCACCATAGGCCAAATGGCTGACACCCTTGACCATGGACAGGGGAACCTGCGTATTCTTGTTCTTTTCAGGATTTGTATTCACAACCTTTTTGGAAACCGCCACAAAAGACGTCCATTTCGTCATCAGAGAAAAGTCCAGCCCCAGACGCACGACTTTCTGTTTCAGCTTATCATCGGTCAGGTCGTCCTCCCGCAGACGGGCGGGCATGTTAATCTGGCGCATGTAATCGGCAATACGGGAACGCGCCCAGATCAAAGGAATAGATTCCTGCTCCATTTCGGCACGTTCTGAACTCTTTGCGGACGGCAAGGTAATCTGCAAGGGCATTGTGGCGGCGTGCCCTTTTACCTTTCCTTTGACGCGAACGGTATGTGTGCCCGTATCATGAAACTGTCCCTGAATACGGATCGAATCTCCCGCAAACAGATCAGGAATAATCGCAGGCGTGATGTCACTGACGTTCATATCGTCCCAGTCAATATTGATGTCGGTCAAAACGGGACTTTCCAGACGGGTCGCCAGTTGCCGGGCGACGTCATCGGCATTTTCAGTCGGGTCGAGAAATCTGGCAAAGCCGCGTCCCGCCCGTCCCATTTCAGAGAGCAGGAAACGGTTAACCGATGTTCCCATACCAAAAGCATAAATCCGTGCCTCCCCGATATTTGTGTTGATTTGTTGCAGGACACTTGCCTCACTGCCGATATAACCATCCGTCAGGAATACGACAATCCGCAGGGTTCCCGGCTCCGGCGCGACCCTGAACGCCTGTGTGATGGCCGTATGCATTTCCGTACCACCGCTGGCATACAGGCCGTCCACATATGTCAGTCCGTCCTGAATATGACGGGGACTGGCGGAAACCGGGGATGACATGTATTCCTGCGCATTATTATTAAACTGGATAATGCGAAAATAATCCGTCGGACGCAGGTTTTCCAGCGCATGCCGCATAAAGGTCTTGCTGGCGGCAATCGGCAGCCCGCTCATGGAACCGGACGTGTCCAGAACAAAAACCATTTCACGCGGCGTAATCTGTTCCTCCTGCGGCGCGGCTGGCGGCTCGATCAGGAGACTGAAAAACCCGCCTTTTTCCGTACTTGAACTCAGGAAACCCGCTTGCCTATCGCGCCCGCTGAGTTGATAGCGCAGGACAAAATCGCTGTTATCAATCACACGCCCCGCGGCCAGGCTAACGTCTTTCATATGCTCATCCCCTGTGACTTCCAGAGCATGCGTGTCACTATAGACCGCCAGCACGGGCATCGCGGCATTGATTTTCACCTTGATCGACACGCGGTCTTCTTCAATATGTTGTGGCAGGTTTAACCCGGCAACCGGGGGATAGGGCGGCAGCTCCTCAATCTCCCATTTCCCGAACGGATCACTGGCGCTGACCTCGGCTTGACCAATCGCCACACCATCATCCATTATCACCGGCGGCTCGCCTGCGTTACCGGATTGATAACGCGGCCCAACGATCAACGGCAGAACCAGCTCATAATCCCCTTCCACTTTCGGGACGCTTTGGGTATATTTCAGGGTGACGGTAATCGGCAATCCCGGCATCAGGTTCGCAATCTTCTGCGTAAACATGTTCGGGCGGTGCTGTGTCAATAAAGACGCGGCCTTGCCTTCTTTTTTGGCTTTTTCGAATGTTTTCTTCGCCTCCTGAATTTCCTGAATCTGCGCCTCGACAATTTCATCGCCGACCTCCATCCGCATGGCGTACACAGCAGAATCCTTATTCATCGGAAATAAATACCGGGCGTTGAGAGGGACATCCAGGGGGTTGGAGAAAATCTGCCGGATTTCAACAGTTGCAAGATCCCCCTGGATATTCGCGGTGATATCTGTCTTTAAAGTCGGGAAATAGACGATTTCGCCGTCTACTTCTGCCTGTACTGTACCGCCCAGATCGTCTGCCTCATACGCGCAGGCAGGCCCCGAAAAACAGAATAAAAAAAAGCTGAAAACCAGCAGGTTATATGTCTTTGTCATTGTGATAGTCCTTCTTCAAGTGTTGCAAGTTCAAACGGGGTCTCTGGCGTCTGGATATCCAGTGCAGCCATAACGGCCTGATCAAATCGGTGTGCGTCCTCCGCCGGTGTCTCCCAACGGGAAATACGTTGCACTGCCATCCAGTCTTCTTTCGGATTTTGAATCCAGTGCCAGACGGCCTCCGATACGTTGGTGGTGACATGCGATTGCCCTTCCGAAACAAACGTCACGGCAATACGGTATGAGATGTTGTTGTCATCGGTTGCTTTATAAATGGCGGTTGGCAGGGGATCATAGACCAGCCCCTTATATTCTACGTCCATCCCCGCACCGCGCAGGCATTCATCCGGGGCATGCAGATGGCGCAGTGGTGCGGTGGTTTTGACAACCATCAAACTGTGATCGCCGTATCCGGCCTTTTGTACCGATCCGCCATATTGTTGAAAGTAAGCCGTTTCCATGGGCGTCAGGGGGATTTCAACTGCCTGTGCATCATGGATAAAAGATGGCAGGCTCAGGGCTATATTACGTTCGGCCACGTCCACCGCATGCCGTGGTAAATTGACTATTGTAACCGCCACCATCACCAACACCCCCGCAGCCAGTGCGGGCATTCTGGTTGGTTTGGTTTTCCGGGATACCAGCCACCAGCCATCCTGTTTCAGGCTGCGCGGCACGCCCCATCTGGC
Source organism: uncultured Alphaproteobacteria bacterium (assembly GCA_937124505.1). GTDB lineage: Bacteria > Pseudomonadota > Alphaproteobacteria > Micavibrionales > Micavibrionaceae > JACKIP01. The sequence goes on along the minus strand of CAKZKV010000357.1, from coordinate 2,786 downwards.
CTGGTCCAGGACGAAATGAAGCACTTTATTCGGACGGTAAAACGTACGCGTCCACAAAACGATGGGAAGCGCCCCGATCCCCAGTGTCAACAGGCCGATCAGGTCATGCCAGGGCTGTGCCATGACATCAATGCCACCAAGCTTTTCCGGGTAGGCAATGCCCGTCGCCAGCAACGTAATCCGCAGAACGTTCGCCCCCAGAGCCGCCGCCAATGTCAGAAGAAATCCAGATATCACGGCGCGGATGCGGAAGCGGCTGACCGCCGCACATAGAAAATAAAACAGCAATAGTAACAGTAAACACCGCGCCCCGGAACAGGGCAGGTCCACCAGAACGTCTTGGGTGTTAATCATGATGCGTACGCCGGCGCACTGCACCTGTCCATATAAGGAACTCAGGGCCAGACAGGCCCCGTCCGCGGATAGGTGCTGCAATCCGTACCCGATGGTTCGCTGTAACAAGCGTTCCAGAGGCAGTGAAAAGGCAAAGCAAACGGACAACCATAAAGGCGACACGTGCCGCGCCCGTAAATGCAACCCGCATAATCTGGAGATCGCATAGACATCAAAGACCAGCGTTAATGCCCCGATCATGTTAATGGCAAAGACCTGCCCGATCAGCCGAATGAGAGCGGACAACCCCAGCAGCACATAAGGGGCCGTCCGCTCTACTGGCTGGCAGGTCAGGCGTCTGCTTGACACACTCCAGAGGAACAAGCTCAGGCACACCGCAAACACGATGAACCCTTGAGAGGCATATGACGGGTCACGCCATGTATTCACCAACCACAGTACCGGATGAAAGGCGAGGATCGCCACGGCGATACCCGTTAAAAAACGGGAAGGGGAATATCGCCAGTATGGGTGCTGAATTGCTCTCATGTTTTTCAGCTTATAAAAGCCGTTTGCATGTATGATGAGGGCGGCGATGATTTTCACCGGAGAAATCGTGCAGATTTCGTGCAGAACAAAACTTATGTCGATTTTACAGACAAAGTTCTGTATAACCGCCAGAGCATGTCAGAAATAAGACAGGAAAAGACCGATATCACGATTGCCAAGGGGCTCGGCATCCTTCTGGTGGTGATCGGTCATATTCTGGCACGGGGCAGACCAGAAGGACATGACTGGTTTGTTGAAGTGATGAATCTGATTTACGCCTTTCATATGCCTTTTTTCATGGTCATCAGCGGCTATGTGTTCTTTCGTCCCGGACGGGTTGAAAAACTTTACGAGACCTACACATCTCACCTCACCAAACAAACATGTCGGCTTTTGATCCCCTTCTTTGCCATGGGCATTTTTGTCATGTTCGGGAAAATGGCCACCAGCCCCTTCCTGCATGTTGATAACAAGCCGGAAGGAATGATGACCGGGCTTTACAATCTGTTCTGGAACACCGACCAAAGCCCATCCTTTTTCATCTGGTATATTTTTGTACTCTATATTTATGCGATTATAACACCTCTGGCCTTTCGGTTTCTTCCCAAAGCGTTGTATGTTTGTCTGGGCGCAGGGATCGTACTGTATGTCCTGAACCCGCCGCATGTTTTGTACCTGACGATGCTCATGCCTTATTTCCTGTTTTTTATGGCGGGAGGATTGCTCAGAACCTATGACGACCTGTACCTGACGTATCTCGATCAATACAAACTGCTTTGGATTTTGCTCTTTATTGCGTCTTTTGCATTCTATTTAGCCGCACCGTTTGATTATAAATATATTCAACTGATCATCGGTCTATGCAGCATTCCCGCCCTGCACGCCGTCTGCCGTATGCTGATGGATCAACAAAACACTCTTCGCAGCGGCTTTTATTATCTGGGGCAGAACACGCTGGTCATCTACCTGTTCAATACCATCTGTATTGGGGTTGTAAAAGGTATTCTGTTCCTGTTCATATCATGGGACGGCGCAGCTTTCTTTTTCTTCCTGCCTGTTCTGATTGCTGCCGGACTTATCGGGCCGCTGGTGATTAACTATCTCTGGCAACAACGCTATTTGATCTTGCCGCGCGCCTCGGACTGAAAGGTGTTTCCCCCCGGCTTTTTCAGCCAAAATCATCAGCCCGATCATGGTAAATATCCAAAAGCTAGTGCGGTTCAATAATACGCCGCTATTGGCAAATCCCAGCGCAAAACCTGACAACACCAGACTGGCCGCCAGAACACTATATTGTAACTCCCGTTTATATTTGAATTCGGAAAAAATACCCACGAAGAAATAACGAAAAATAACGAAAATAATCACAGGCGCAATAATCACCCCGAAATTGATAAGCAGATCCAGATAAGAGTTATGGGCACTGCTCGCCATTTTACCCATAATGCCGCGAAACTGCTCGATAAAATCTGATCTTGCAGACATACCGGGGCCATATCCCAAAATAGGACGATCCAGAACCACCTGAAACAATCCGTACCAGATATCCGTCCGTCCGGTCAGGGTTGCATCACGTCCGGTTACATCAAAGAAAATCTGTCCGATATAAGCCCCTAAGAACGTAAAAACCAATATACCTAACGAACCCGCCGCCAAAAACAGAAAAGCCCTTTCTCTTGGGTGCATACGAAAACCGGCGTTAAACACCACATAGGATAATCCCATGGCCGCAAAGATCACGACGGCTGTTGCCGACCCCGACATGCCAACAAACAGAAAGCAGATCAGAAGTGTCAGGGCCATTATAATTTGCCCCTGCCATTTGAAATCTTTGAGTTGGTTTAAAACAAGATAAAAAGCAATGGCAAAGAACGGCCCAAAGCCGTTTTTATGGTCAAATAAAC
>CAKZKV010000356.1 GCA_937124505.1 uncultured Alphaproteobacteria bacterium | reverse complement strand
AGGGCCTTGATCTGGGACTTGTCCAGCCCCATACGTTCCATGCGCACCAGATTAAGCCCGGCCAAAGAGCCTCTTTCCCCTTTCACACGGCCAAAAGGAATGACGTCATTTTCAACGCCAGCCATCCCGCCAATCACGGCATAAGCCCCAATCCGCACAAATTGCAGAACTGCTGATAATCCGCCAAACCAGACATGATCGCCCACTGTCACATGCCCGGCGAGCGTCGCGTGATTGGCCATGACAATATGATCTCCCAGCTTGCAGTCATGTGCGACATGCGCACTCATCATAAATAGGGAATTATTTCCTATAACTGTTTTCATCCCGCCGTCTTCCGTCCCCGGATTCATGGTCACATATTCCCGGATCATATTATGTTCGCCGATGATCAGTTCGGATGGCTCGCCCCTATATTTCAAATCCTGCGGCGCACCGCCAATGGAGGCAAACGGAAAAATCTGCGTACCTTTGCCGATGGTGGTATGCCCGTCAATCATCACATGCGGTTTCACCACAACATTTTCATGCAGCGTCACATGCGACCCTATCACACAAAAAGCGCCGATTTCGCAACTTTCATGAATGTCTGCTTTGGGGTCAATCACTGCGGTGGGGTGTATTTGTGTCATATCAGAGTAATGAAATAAATCCGCACATGGCTCAACTCACACTTTATTGCGGGACATTACAAGCTGCTTGGAATAGAGTTTCAGAAGTGTTACCTTACTTCTTAAAGGTCATGTATCTATAATAAATCAGGATTTTGCAATGAAACACTTATTAAGCCTTTTGCTGACCATCTGCTTTTCTTGCGCCGCCGTCTCCACATATGCACAGCAACAACAGGTTCCCCCGGTTGACCGGATGGTCATATTAATGGAAACCGTCAAGGATGGCATTCGCCAGGTTGAAACAACCGTGCTTGATTTTAAGGAAACCCCTTCAAATATAGGGGAATGCAGAAAACTGGCGAAGGATTACGAGGATTTTACCTCTCTGGATGGTCTGGTGATTTGCTATTACAAAGGCCGCCGTTTGGCAGATTATAAAATTTGATATTGATAAAATTTTTCGTCCTCATATTGCATAGTGTGCCGGAATATTGTTAAGTCTCTCCATGACTAAAATATGGAATAAAGACACTCTCCCCTCCCGTTATGTAACTATCGGCCCGAAGTCGGCCCCGCACCGTGCGATGATGCGCGCCATGGATCTGACAGATGAAGACCTCGCCCAGCCTCTGGTCGGTGTGGCCACCTGCTGGAACGAAGCCGCCCCCTGTAATATTGAGCTTGGGCGACAGGCACAATCTGTCAAGAAAGGCGTGAAAGAAGCTTCTGGAACGCCCCGCGAATTTACGACCATTACCGTCACAGACGGCATTGCGATGGGGCATGAGGGCATGCGCTCCTCCCTTGTTTCACGGGAGGTCATTGCCGATTCCGTCGAGCTGACCATGCGCGGTCATTGCTATGATGCTTTGGTCGGTCTGGCCGGATGTGACAAGTCCCTGCCCGGCATGATGATGGTCATGGTGCGTCTAAACTGCCCGTCTGTCTTCATGTATGGCGGCTCCATCCTGCCCGGTAATTTCCGCGGCGAAGATGTGACGATCATCGACGTTTTTGAAGGGGTGGGCAAACATGCCACCGGCGAATTCAGCGATGCCGACCTGAAAGAAATGGAATGCAAGGCATGCCCCTGCGCGGGGGCATGCGGCGGCCAGTTTACCGCCAATACCATGGCCTGCGTGTCCGAAGCCATCGGCCTGGCCCTGCCGGGGTCTGCGGGCGCGCCGGCAATTTACGAAAGCCGTGATGAATATGGATATGCGTCCGGTCAGGCGGTAATGACATTGATTGAAAAAAATATTCGTCCACGCGATATCGTCACGCGGAAGGCACTGGAAAACGCAGCCATGGTGGTTGCCGCCACAGGTGGTTCTACAAATGCTGCTTTGCACCTGCCTGCGATTGCCCACGAAGCCGGGATTGACTTCGATCTGCATGCCGTTGCCGATATCTTCAAGAAAGTTCCCTACATTGCAAACCTGAAACCGGGCGGAAAATATGTTGCCAAAGACCTCTACGAAATCGGTGGCGTTGGCGTGGTGATCAAGGAATTAATGAAAGGTGGTTATCTGCACGAAGACTGTCTGACCGTCACCGGCAAAACTCTCGGCGAAAATTACCGTGATGTACAGTTTCCAGCCCATGAGCAAGACGTTGTCTTCCCTCTGGAAAAACCCATTCACCCGACTGGCGGCGTGGTCGGGCTGAAAGGTAATCTCTGCCCGCAAGGCGCGATCGTCAAGATTGCCGGATTGGAGAAACTGCAATTTGAAGGCCCTGCCCGTTGCTTTGACAGCGAGGAAGAGTGCCTGCAAGCCGTTCTGGATCGTAAGTACGAAGAAGGAGACGTTCTGGTCATCCGCTATGAAGGCCCCAAGGGCGGCCCCGGCATGCGTGAAATGCTGGCAACAACCGGCTCACTATATGGTCAGGGGATGGGCGGCAAAGTCGCCCTCATCACCGATGGACGTTTCTCCGGCGGCACACGCGGTTTCTGTATCGGGCATGTAGGCCCGGAAGCAGCAGTCGGCGGCCCCATCGGCCTGTTGAAAGACGGCGACATTATTTCCATCAACGCCGAAACCGGAACCATGGACGTAAAATTGTCGGACGAAGAACTGGCAGAACGTAAAAAATCATGGCAACCGCGCACCACAAAATACACCTCCGGCGCTCTTTGGAAATATGAGCAACTGGTGGGCACCGCGGAAAAAGGCGCGGTCACCCATCCCGGTGCAGCGGGTGAAACAATCGCCTATGTAGACTTATAAATACTTTTTAAATGCTTTTCATTGTATGATCATACGATGGAAAATCAGGCCTTTTGGGGGATTGTATTTGGATCTTTGGGCGCGTTCATCGGACTTGCCGGTGGCGCTTTTGGGACGTATTGCGCCATCAAAAATACAAATGGCCCGGCAGAACGCGCCTTTGCTGTCAAATTATCCGTGTTTTTATGGACATACCTGCTGGTCGTTTTTGCCGCATTATATTTTGTGTTTCCTGACTCACTGAAATATGGCGCTCTGTTCTTGTTACCCATCCTTTTGCTTATTCCTTCTTTTAACAAGATGCAGCACAAAATTGTACAATCCGAACAAACTCCAAACAAAACAGAAAAACAAAACAGGGTAGTTAAAGAACACACTTAAACACTTGCTTCCCCCCTCAACTCTGATAGGAAATAGATATGAGAATAAGATCCATGCTTTTTGTAATTCTGCTGCTCTCTGTGGTGAGTGGGCGGGAAGCCAATGCCATCGACGGATTAAAATATAACAAACTGATTGAGCAATATTACCAGTCTCAATCCCTCACCTTCTTATGGCTGGATAGTCGCGGAAAACCCGTGAGAAACACGGAAATCCTGCTTGGCTTTCTGGAAGACTCATGGAAGCATGGCCTAAACCCGCGCAATTACCATGTGGATGACCTAAAAAATTATCTGATCAGCAAACAAAATATTGCTCCACGTTTCTTTGACCAGATGATCAGCGATGCGTATTTACGCTATGTGCAAGACATGACGGGAATGCGTGTTAGCGCTGATCTCATCGAACAGGATTCGAGATACTGGCGAACCCCCTATGATGTTAACTGGCTACTTGCACAAGCGCAAAACACAAATAATCTTGAGGCTTTTTTATCTACTCTGGAGCCCAAAGGCCCCTTATATAAAAAGATGAAAGAAGAACTGGTGACACTCGTCACATCCGAACATCCTCCTCAGGAGAGATTGATTCTGACCCAGACAAAACTTCTTCGCCCCGGTGCTGTTCATCAGGAATTTGTACCTATGCTGCGCCGTTTTCTGAACATTCCGGCCCACGACTGGCAAAAAAACGTTTATGATGACGAACTGGTGCAAGCCGTGATCCATTTTCAGCAGGACAACAACCTGAAAGCTGACGGCATTGTCGGCCCGCAAACACTGAATCTGATGAACAAAACACCGCGCGACAAAGTCCATCAGATCATTGCCAATATGGAACGTCTGCGCTGGCTTTCTCCTGATAAGCCGGAAAAGTACGTTCTGGTCAACATCCCTTCCGCGACCCTTTGGGCCATTGAAAACGGACAGATCATTCATGAAATGCCTGTGATTGTCGGACGTAAGAAACGACCAACCGCCAGTTTTATTTCCAAAATAACAGGCGTGCGTTACAACCCGACATGGACGGTTCCCAAGACCATCAAAAAAGAAGATTTCCTTCCTATGCTTCAAAAAGATCCTTACGCTTTGGTGCAAAAGGGAATTGATATCAAAGGCCGCACAGAGGAAGGCGGCTGGGTCAGCATCGACCCTACACTGGTAGATTGGTCAAGTATGAGTGAACAAGGCCTGAAGCAGTATCGAATGATTCAAAGCCCCGGCCCGACGAATCCTCTGGGAACCATCCGCATCCTGATGCCGAACCAGTATAATATTTATCTGCATGACACGTCTTCCCCCGAATACTTCCGGAGTTCCAACCGAAATGTCAGTTCCGGATGCGTACGAATCAAAGAACCCAGGAAAGTCGCAGACTTTATTCTCTCTTCAAATTCCAACTGGGACCCAACATTTACTGACAGAATGCTGGCACGAGGAAAAATGGCAGACATTGCCGCTGAAAATAAAATTCCTGTCTACTTGCTTTACCTGACGGTTTGGATTAATGAAGATGGTAGTTTGGCATACGGTCCTGATTCTTATGATTGGGATTCGTTATTGGTGTCAGTTTTGTACCAGCAGAACAAGATGCCAATGATGGCCTTTGCAACGAAAAAAAATGGAACGACTCTTGCCTACAAAAATTAGGCATTTTATGATATAGTTAAATTTCTTTAAGATATCTCCTTTATCATAGACTAAATAGCACAAATAAAAACCGGAAGAATTTAAGCATGATCGACAAGACAGAATTAGAAGATGCGACACGTCGCACGCTTTTGAAGGGGCTTCTTGCTGGTGGGGTTATGACGACAATTCCAGGAACGGCCATGGCGGGACGGCTTTCCTTACCACACTATAAAGTTTCTCTTGTGAACGCCCATACGAATGAAAAGTTTGAAGGTGTTTATCGGATCGGGAACCGCTACCTCCCCGATGCTTTTCGTAAAATTAACCAGTTTATGCGTGATTTCCGTACAGGAGATGTCTATACAATGGACCCTCACCTGCTTGATATTCTGGCATCACTGCAGGTTCGTACCAATACAGGAAAACCACTTGAACTTATTTCCGGCTATCGCAGCCCAAAAACAAATGCCATGTTGCGTAAAGCCAGTACAGGCGTTGCCAAAAATTCCTATCACATGAAAGGACGGGCTGCGGATATCCATCTGCCCGGCTATTCCACAAAAGAATTACGCAACATCGCCCGCGCCCTGAAAGTCGGTGGCGTCGGATATTATCCGCGCAGCGATTTTATTCATGTGGATACCGGCGACGTGCGGACGTGGTAAGATTCTCCACACAAAAGTGATCATCCGGACATTTTTCTCCCGTTTCCCGGTCATACCGATAAACTGTCCATGGAAATTCTGCTGATTGTTCCTGCGGCACAAATTCATAAAGAGTCGTATTTTTCACCCGGATCGCTGGCAAACCATAATGCTCGGCTAGCGCACGAAAACAGCCGCCATGACAGACAATCAATGGCATTTTATATTGCGCAAATGTTGTAATTGCTGCTTGCACAATACGTTGTCTGAAATCTTCATAGCTTTCCCCGTTCGGCGGATCCATTCCTGCGGCGCGTTGCTCCTTCACCTGCTCATGGGGCACACCTTGCCAGTCCCCGTAATGTTGTTCCGCCCATGCGATATCTTCAATCATCTCAAGCCCCAACGCATTCGCACTGGGCCTGGCTGTGTCAATGGCGCGGCTAAGATGACTATGAATAACAATTTCCGGCTTAATCTCAAGACGGGGCACATGGGATGCCACCTGCCCTGCCTGTGCATGCCCAAGGTCCGTCAAGGGCGTATCAAATTGCCCGGCATAAACGCACCTCGCATTGGCGTCACTTTCCCCATGCCGCAGCATAAAAAAATGTATGACTGGAATTTCACTCATGTCAGGAGACCTTTTTTAATCTGGTTGCGCAAAATGGAGTCACTTCTGTTTCCAGGGCATCTCTATTTGTCACAAAATGCACAATCTTCCATGGAAAAAACGGATGATCGTGATGCGGCTCAAAGTAATGCAACTGGCAATTATCAATGTGTGTAATCGCCTCGAAAATGTCATACATAATGCCCAGTGCAAAAAACAGTCCGCCATGGCAAACCAGCAGAGGCGGCCCCTCATGTTCCGTCTGATCCAGACAATAGGTGATGGCACGCTGCACTCTTGCTGCAAATTGTGCGCCGGTTTCTCCGTTTGGCGGCATTGCGTCTTTGGCGAATAACCCACCAACTTCGTCCCAAGGCCGCAGTTCCCAATCCCCGATCTCATGCTCCCGCAAATCATGCACTTCTTCCATTTCAAGCGCCAGATGCTTGTTCAAATACATTGCCGTATCCCGCGCCCTCTGCATGGAACTGTGAAATATTTTCGAAGGTTTAATCTCCAGATGCACTAGATAGGGGGCAATTTCCTGCGCCTGCTGCCGGCCCAGTTCCGTTAAGGCGCTATCGGTTTGCCCCCCCGCAGCAATATCAATCACATTATGTTCGGTCTGTCC
>CAKZKV010000355.1 GCA_937124505.1 uncultured Alphaproteobacteria bacterium | reverse complement strand
GCCTTCATCAACTTTGCTCTCATCATTGATATGATTAGTGTCAACACGCCCTAAATTCTTTTCTTTATCCACAGGCTCCTTTAAACTGAATCTTATGAACACTCTCAAGACAAAACTTCGTGGTGCGGTTGAATTCATGCTGTTTATGCCCGGTGCTGAAAAACACTTTCGGAACACATCATTCAACAGCATGCTGAAAACGTTTCTGATCCCTTTGCTCCTTCTGCCTTACGGTATCTGGGGCATGACACTGACACACAATACAGAGCTTCAGGAGCTGTCGAAGCTGGAAGGGATTAATAATTTTAGCACCGGAACCTTTATCATGATCAGCCTTGTAAAGGGGATATTGGTCACCCTTTTTATGATTGCGGTCATGTATTACTTTGCCAAATGGATGGAGCGCACAGAGTATTTCTATGATTTTCTGGCTGCTGGAAACTGGGTCATTATCCCGGGAATGATCCCGTCTCTGGTGATTCTGGCGATGATTCTGTTAGGCGGACAGGACTGGATGGGCGTTTATATGGTCGCCACCCTGAATATTCTCTACGGCATAGCTGTGAGCGCTTTTATGACGACGCGCCTGTTAAATATTCCGTGGGAACTTGGAACCGCCTGTGCCATTTTTGGCTTAAGCGTGGGAGAAACAGCCAATAAGCTCGTAAACCTAATAGGTATTCAATATTTTTCTTAAAGGTATTTTGACGCTTTGTGAAAAAACCGCCCACCCGTGCATGAAAAAGCAAGCCAGCCATAGAGGCATCAGATATGCCGCAGGAACGTCAAGTAAACTTATGGTCACCACGCCAAATGCAGCATAGAAAAGTGTGATGTAATGAATGACATTGACGCTGTTCTTTTCACTGATCCCCTGATCGCACATCAGGTAATGAATATGGTGACGATCTGCCTGTAGCGGGGATTGCCCATGAAAAAGCCGATAGGCAAACATCCATAGCGCATCAAAAACCGGCAGCGCGATGATCCACGCCATCAGGGCCGGCTCCAATAGTCCGAGCCCCGCCCCTGTTGTGTTCTGCGTCAATTCAATCATCATCCAGCTAAGGATCAATCCAAGGGAGGTACTCCCCGAGTCGCCCATAAACAAACAATTCTTATCGAAAGACTTGTAGCGGTAATTATAAAACAAAAACCCCGAAAGCGCGCCCAGCAGGATAAAGATCGGCGTCACCATCTCATGTCCGCCCGCCATCATGGATGCGCAGGCAAGCGCCATCAGCATAATGGCCAGAACACCGCCGCACAGTCCGTTCAGACCGTCGATCATGTTAATCGCGTTAATAACAAGAACAATGCACAAAACTGAAAACAGAACGGAAAAAGGATGCGTTTGGATATCGCCGAAACCAAACAAATCACCCAGATAATAAATCTCGGTCAGATTGCCAATGACCAGTAACAACGCAGCAAAAAACTGTACGGACAAACGCACTCCGGCGGAGAGATAATACTTGTCATCCAGCCCGCCAATCGCCCAGACAAGCCCCAGTGCGACTATAAAATATATATGTTCCTGTATGGACAAGCCGGACAGCACAGACATCACCATAAAAACAGGAATAATCACCAGCCCGCCAATGGGGGGAACTGCGCATTGATGACACTTTCTTTGTTTATCAGGTTTATCGGTAAAGTTGTAAGAAAGCGCCAATTTTCCCGCTACAGGCAATAGCAGGAATGAAACAATAAATGACAAGAACGCCCAGAGAATCATAACGAATTATTCTAACTCTTAAACTCATTGGGAAAAGTTGACCCTCGTTTTCCTGTTTCCCTTCCCCTTCAGAAAACGATCGGGACTCACCTCTACATAAGCTGAATTGTCTGCATCCTGCACATATTTTTTAAATATGATTTCAGCCGCTTTATATGATGTCACGATACCATGCGACCCGTGAGCCGTCGAGACGAACATATTCTGCACCTGCGAAGGAACCTCTTCAAAAGCCTCCGGATCCGGCACACAACCTATAATCGGCAAGCGGTCTTTTGAAGCCGTTCGCAGGGACGCACGAGCGTATGTAACCTCTTTATCCCCGGAGAGACTCGGCACGGCCTTTTCAAGATTCGATAAAATATCGGTGTTGTCCTGCTCCAGAATATCTGTATGCGTCAGCCAGCTCTGGAATGTCGAACCGCTTGTATGCACGCCGTTTGTGGAGGGCAACAGATACCCCCCATAATTAAGATTCGTTTTCAGGTTTTTGGAAACCTCTGTCTCCGCAAACTGCAAGACCTGTCCGCGCACCGTATGCACAGGGAACCAATTTGTCTGCTCAAAATTCAACACGCCCGCCCCGCACGCCAGAATAACCGCATCAAACGACTCGCCGTTTACTTGCCATCCTGAAGTTGTCTGCACCAGTTCTGTTACAGACTCATTAAGACGCACCTCACAGTCACGGGCGTAATAACCGCAGACCTTATACGGACAGGCAACACCTGATGTCGGCAGGAACATGGCATCATGAGAAAGTTTTATCCCGGCGAGATCGCTGGCTTGCTCTGCAGAGACAATGGTCATCAGATCGTCCCCCCATCCCCAGCTTTCCAGCATCTTGCGAAACCGTATGTCTTTTTCCGGCGTTGTGATCAGATGAAGGCTGCCATGTGCGGAATGATCAACCTCTTCGCCAATCTCCTGTAACAGCGAGCAAATATCCAGAAACGCCTCCGCATAAAATTCAGCCTGCGGCATTTTCTCCGCAAAGAAACGCGGATTATACAACCCAAGCGGATTGCCGGACGCTCCCGCCGCCAAACTCTCAGACGCCTCAAAAATAACCGGTTCCATCCCGCCCCGTCTAAACACATATGCGCATGCAGTTCCGGCCAAGCCTCCACCGATAATTGCAATCCTATCCATCATAAACTCCCTTCATCATGTTCCGTTTGCA
>CAKZKV010000354.1 GCA_937124505.1 uncultured Alphaproteobacteria bacterium | reverse complement strand
CGATGAAAACAACGTTCTGGATACGGCGGCCTTTGTGTTCCGTAACGCACAGGAAACCCAGAAGTGGGTTGTCGCGCTGTCGGATAATACGAAGCGCGCTTATACCTACGATCTCAAATACTTTATGAATGACGGCTCTGTCATTGATGTAACCGATCAGGGCGGTGAGTTTGCCGGAATGCAGGACTTTATGTTTATACCTGCACCGCCGCAGAGCTGATTTCATGTGCCTGAACATGTAAGGATGACGCCTGATGCTGAGTTTTGCATCCCCGATCAGAATGATTGAAGGGCATGCCGTATTTTCGGATTCGGCAGACCCTGATCTCTTTTATGTTGCGCCGCGCATGCCGCGGATTGCTCTGGATGATGATGGCCAGCCGCTTTTCAGCCTGACACAATATATGGATCTCAATGGCGACAATGCCGATGACCCGGATGGTGAGGAGGCCATCTGGGGCGGTTTTCTCTCTCTGACCACGACGTTAGGCCTTGAGACGGAACGACTGAATCTCATTCATGAAAATCTGCGTGCGGAGCTTGGCGAAAACGTACATATTATGCCCGTACCGTTTCATGACGGCGATGTGCGCCTGATGTTGTTGGGGCAGGAAAGTACGGAACAGCCGGAGGATGATCATGCCCCTCCGGGAGATGAGCCTTCCAGCGAAGTTTTTGATCTGGACATTCTTGGCTCCGGCAAGCCGGCTCTGGACGGGCAGGGGCGTGCCAGTTTTCAGATTTCCATGAACGGCAAGGCCGCGGCCTTCCTTTCTCAGGCGATGGGAAACGATACCATGCCCGCCCTTATCAATTATACAATGGCGATAGAGGGGCTGCGTCCGGCCTTTAAAGTCAAAATTACCGCAGACTGGTCAAAGGTTTATAAGGAGCTTCAGCAAAAATTCAAAGCAAACGTTTATTACGTTCGCGCCGATCTTGAGAATACGCTAAAAGAGACGTTTGAAAATGCGAACGTGAAAATTGAGACCATTGTTGAAGATGCCGACTCCGCCGATGAAGCCGCTGCGGCTGAGAAAGCGCTTCTTGACTGGGCGTTGGGAACATTTTTTAAGCCGTCCCATACAAATGGGAACCAGCAGGCGAATTTAATCAGCGGTCTGGCGGACGGGCTCGGCGGATTGATTGACTCTCTTATGCCGGGCGTTTCTCTGACACTGAAAAATCTGCGGGAGGAAGAGGTCAAGACCTTCAATGCCCGCCTGGACCGGGTGATTGCCGAAAAACGTATCCTGCCTTTTGACGGCACACTGGGGTGGGTTTTGAAGGGCTTCCGGGTTGATGAAGACGGCAATGAACTGCCTGAGTGGGCGGCATTGCGTGATCGGCTGATCCATCGGGTCGATATTCCCGGAGACCCGCGCCTCAATGTTGACCTGTCACTGGTTGACCGTTTCCAGCCTGATGGTCTGGGGGCTGTGGTCGTTGATGTGGCGCGTCAAAAGGACGGTGAGTTTGTCAATCAAAAGCAGTTTCGTTTTGACAATGCGGGCCAGACGTTCGCGTATTCCGTTTCCTTGCTGAATGAAGCGCCGGGTGCGTTGGGTGAGCCGTATTATTACCGCGTCCGTGCGGTCTTTGATCCGGCTTCGAATTTTGGGCAAAGCGCGGATTCAAACGGCCCATGGATTGAAAGCCGCAGCCATAATCTGCGCATTGATCCCCGCCGGGATGCCGGGTATGACCTGACCACGGTATCGGTCTTTTGCGAGCCCGGTTTTCCTTTTCAGCAGTTTGAGGAAATTGCGCTGGAACTCCGCGTTCCGGTTCAAAATGCGGCTGGAGATGAGCAATACGCCCAGCATCAAAGGTTGCTCCTGAATGCCCAGAAAACAGAAGCAAACTGGCCGTTCCGTACCGCCCGGCCTGAAAACGGCGCGATATACGAAGCGCGTGTAACCTATCTGAAACCGCCGGGAAGTGGTGAAAATATCGTCACGGACTGGGAGCGGCGGGCCGATGCAATGCTGACGATTGTAAATCCGGCGGCGGCGGCGCGGCGTGTGAATATTATCAATAATCTTCCGTGGGATACCCTGTCTTTTGCGTCTCTGGAAATCAAATATGATGATGACGAAAACGACATTCATTTGAGCGAACAAATCCAGTTAGACGCGGCCACCCGTATGATCCAGCGTTCTTATGCGATTGCCCGCGATGATCGGCAGGCGCTTCTTTATCGCCTGACGGCCTTGTTCCTGAATGGTCAGTTTCTGGTTGGCGACTGGCGTGAAACCGGGGGCACTACGCTGGTGATCGGCCCTTCATTGGTGCGCGAGCGTCATATCCGGTTTTTTCTGCGCGGCGGGCCGATTGCGGATCGCGGTTTGCGCACGATTCATCTTGATCTGGAGGCGCTGGATGCGAACGATCAGGCAGTTCAGGAAGCAAGGCGAACGCTTGAGGTCGGAGATACAGGTTTTGAGACGTGGAGTTTTCCACTGGGGGACACGCCGGAAAAACGCATACGCGTCAAGGCCAAATTTATTCAGGAGGACGGGTTTTCGCAAAGCACCTCCTGGCAAATCACAAAACGCGATCTGGTCATTATTGATGCGCAGGCGCGTTCCTTGATAACAGAGCAGGGAGGATAGGATGTTAAGTCTCGCCACACCCCCTATTCAGGTTGGTAAAGTCCGTTTGTACCGGGATCATGCAGACCCGGACATGTATTATTATGCTGCCGGGGAGCCGCACATCGCCGTCTATGAAAACCGTGATCTGATGTATGCTCTTTATATTTACCGGGATATTCTGGAGCATGATGTCTTTAACGGTACGAGCATTCCCGAAGAAATGGGCGCCGGATTCCTGACCGTTGGAATTGATTGCAGCCATGATGAAGATGCGCTGGATGAGGCGCGTGCGACGATTGCTGAACTGGAAGACAAAGACGAGGACCGGATCAAGCTGGCGCCTATACCTTATAAAGACGGGACGGTGCGTTTGATCGGGCTTGATATCGGAGATGCCGATCAGGATGCCCGGATACCCTCCGTGACGGATGACCGGCCAAAATTTGTGCGCAATGTGATGGGTACGGCCACGCCGTCGCTTCTGGGCGATTTGCGCGGGATATTTTCTGTGAGTTTGACAGACAAGGGCGCTGCCTTTATGGCCGGGGTTCATGGGACGGGCGCTCTGCCGTTTGGGGTCAGCTACGATCTTAAATTTGAAGGATTGCGTCCAGCGGTCGAGGCGAAGATAACCGCGGATACCAGTCAAATTCGCACATATTTTGGCGGCGGGATTAAAGGGCAGTACCAGTTCCTGAAAGCGGACATCTCCGCCGGTGTTGAAAAAATGCACCGTGACGGCAAGGTCACGATAGAATTAACCAGCCAGCAGACGGGGGCGGCTGCGGAAAAGACGAAGAAACTGGCGCTGGATTTGTTCAAGGAGCGGATTATTCAAAACCTGTTTAATCCGGGATTGCCGTCCGTCCCATCGCAGGCCGCCAATCCGGGCAATAGTGCCAGTGCTATCACGGCGGCGGCCAATGCGTTGCGGCAAACTTCTTCCAGTGCGTCCGGTTCCTCCGGCTCCATCACCTTTTCTTTGAAGGCGGAAAAGGAAATTACAACGGGACGGCTGGAATATAATTTCAGTGAGTCCGCACCTGAAGAACAACGCGATACCCCGAATGCGTTTCTTCAGGCCCTTCTGGATGAGGATGATCTTGAACGCACGATTGTTGAAATTGATCTTGGCCAGTCGGTTGCGTTCTTCAATAATCTCGAAATCATCGTCTCCGGCCCCTCGGCAGATGAATATCAGAAACTTGGAATTGACCAGGTGACCGTAGATGTTTTTTACGGGCAGGATGGGGACGATACGCCGCCGGAGAGTAAATCGCTGATTTTCCGCTCTGATAGTGTTCGGGATCAGAAAATCGCCTTTTCCCGCGCCGGGCGGAAATCCGTCTCTTATCGTTATGAGGTCACGTATGATTTTCTGGACAGAGACGATATTATGGCAGATGCGCTGCGCTATAAAATTCCGGCACGCAGCAAGGCCGCACGAACCCTTTCCATCAATCCGCAGGAGGATTTCACATTTACGCAATTGCGTATGCGCCCCGGACGAATAGATGAAGACGTGGAGGCCGTGGACGTCAGGTTGGCGTTGATGCCCGCCGGAGATGAGGAGGCAGGTGCAACGGCGGACGATGATATTGTGGCAATGGAGAAAGTCTTCCGCTTTACCGCGCCTTTCGCAGACCAGCCCGAAAGTGAACGTATCTGGAAAATTCGCCGATCAGGGAAAGAGACACGCTCTTATCTTGTGAAACCGGATTATGTGTTTGCCAATGATGAAATATACCAGCAGCCGGCATTTATGCAGAGCCAGTCGCTTCTGACGCTGGATGATCCGTTTATGGCGCGCCGCGATTTGTTGATTATCCCGAATGTCGTTTCTGAGAACGTATCGGCCATAGATGTCGAAATTGAATATGACGATGATGAGTCCGGCTATGGGCGGCATTTTCTGGAAACATTGCGCCCGCCCTTTGCGCCCCATTCGATCAGTTGGCCGATCATTGACAAGAATAACCGCCTCATTTCATACCGTGTAACCGTTCATGAAAACGGCCTTTCGGAAACATCTGAAACGGCTGTTTCGGAAGAACCGAGCATTACGGTTGGCGCGTCGCTTGTTCTTATGGATCGTGTCTCCGTTCGGTTGATCGGGGGGACTTTGGCCGATGCCGGAATTGATGCGGTTGTGGTGGATGTGA
>CAKZKV010000353.1 GCA_937124505.1 uncultured Alphaproteobacteria bacterium | reverse complement strand
CAGAATTTCTTTTTGACGATGATTCCGCCATGCTGCGTCTGGATATGTCCGAATATATGGAGAAACATTCTGTGGCGCGTATTATTGGTGCACCGCCGGGATATGTGGGCTATGAAGAAGGTGGTGACCTGACCGAGGCCGTCCGCCGCCGCCCGTATCAGGTTATTCTGTTTGATGAGATTGAAAAAGCGCACCCTGACGTTTTTAATGTCTTGCTGCAGGTTCTGGATGAGGGCCGTTTGACAGACGGGCAAGGCCGCACCGTCAGCTTTTCCAATACCATTCTGATCATGACATCTAACCTCGGCGCGGAATATCTGGTCGCTTTGGAAGATCATGAGAACGTCGAAAGCGTCCGTGGCAAGGTGATGGACGTGGTCAAGGCATCTTTCCGGCCTGAATTCCTGAACCGTCTGGATGAAATTATCCTCTTCCAGCGTTTGACGCGTGACAATATGACCGGCATTGTCGATATCCAGTTGCAGCATTTGCAAAAACTGCTGGCGGATCGGCGTGTGGAACTCCTGATTAAAGATGATGCAAAAAAATGGCTCGCCGATCAGGGCTATGACCCGGCTTATGGAGCGCGGCCTCTGAAACGTGTAATCCAGGCAGAGGTGCAAAACAAACTGGCGGAAATGATTCTGCAAGGGAGTATCCCGGATGGCTCAAAAATCGTTATTTCCAGGGATCAAGATCACTTGTCTTTTAAAATAGAAGCAAATATTAAGGCTGTGGCATAGTCTGTTCGCACAGATCATGTCTTTCTATAGCAAGTTATTGCTGCTAAAATATGAATATGACTCGTTTCTGGTTTTTACCTGCTTTATTTTTGATGACGGCTTGTTCGACCATGATGGATCGGACAACGCAGGAGGTTGATTTCAAGACTCCGGGAGCCAAAAATTCCATGTGTCTGCTGGATACCGGCAGCGTCTCTTACAAAGTGTTTCCTCCTGAAAAAATCAGGCTCATGAAAACTGACGAAGAGCTGGAAGTCAGGTGTTTTGCAGATGGCAACCGTGAAAAAACAGTTATGGTCAGGCCGATTTTATCCAGTAATACCTTACTAAATATCGGGAATGGCTTTGCGCCGGGGTTAGCTCTGGATGAACATACAAATGCGCATTATCTCTACCCTGATGTTGTCGCTGTCGATTTTACAAATATTCCTTATCGAAAGGCAGATCAGCCAACCTATGCAGGGCAGCCGGATGCGCCAGATATAGAAAATATAGATCCTAAAAAAGGTGGTGTTCCGGCAATTTACTCTTCTGATCTGGAAGACACACATGTTCCCCCTGCACGGCAAAGTAAATCATTCTACACGGAACAACCGGATGCACCAGATTATGAGCCGTCAAAGCCCGCCCCGGTTAAATAGCCCATTGTTCAAACCACTCCAGAGCTCTTTCCGGTGTGGTTGTTTTTGTTCCCATCAGATCAGAAATACGATTCAGATTGTCCGCGTAGTATACGCCAAGTTCGTACATTCCAGTGTTAGAGACCTTGCCGCTTTTTAGAAGCTGGGGAAAGCGTACGGTATCCGTAATCACCGAACCAAGTGCCTCGAAATCAAGATAGAATGCCAAGTCTTTCATATAATTTTTCTGGAATTCCGGTGGCAGGGTCTCATATATCTCACAGGCGATCTGGTTTTTCTCTTCAGGAAAAAAACGACTACGGTGTAAGTGTGCGGCAATACAGCGTAGCAAATCGCCATAAAGCGCCAGCTCCCAGTCAATAAAGAACAGTTTGCCATCTTCCCTTTCAATCATATTTTTTCTATGAATATCGGCATGAATCAGGCGCCAGGGACGCTTGGTCAATTCTGCAGCTCTGGTCAGGAAAGCACTGAACGGATCTTTCGGCAAGTTCAGAAACTCAAACATGAGACCATGAGTTTTTTGATGGTTCTCATAGACAATCCATGACGTTTCCAGCATCTTTTCAAAGAAGGTCAACATAGGGCCTGTTCGCGGCCAGTCATGCGCCATAATCTCGGAAACGTCAATATCGACTAATGCTATTTTTCTGTAAAAGTCCGCTATTTGCCTGATATGGTCTTTTGTTATTTTT
>CAKZKV010000352.1 GCA_937124505.1 uncultured Alphaproteobacteria bacterium | reverse complement strand
CCTGGCGAGATCCCAAATCCAGAGCGTTTTGCAGATTTAGATAACCGTCCCAGATGGTGGGTCTGTCTAATGTAATATCATTCAGGTTTCCTTCAACCTGTTCATTAATAATCATATTTCTGGCGTAATAGGCGGCCAGTCCCCGCAGGTTGATGTTCATGGATGTATTTTTACGAACAGCTTCAAAAGCGGCAAACGCCTCGGGAAATTCTTTCTTTGATAAATGCTGGCGTGCCATGAAGAGATCCGCCAGAGATTTCTGATCGGGATTAAGGGCGCTTAAACGTGACTCATCAAAGTCATCCGGATTCTGGTAAAGGTCCAGAATAACCTCGGTCTTTTTCTCACGATCAGATTGCAACCAACTGTTATAGCCGGAATAAACGCCGGTGCCGACGATAATCAGGAGGATCAGAAAAATAACCAGATTGCCATGCTGCTTCCAGAATTCTTCAACTTTTTCCCGTTTCAGGGCTTCATCGACTTCTCTAAAAATATCGCTCATTTTTATGTAACTTTTTGCTCTTGTTCATGAATCGGTGTTATCCTAAACACTATGAGCGATAATGTCATTAGTGTTTTGAACACAAATGCCCCCTCCGGTATCTCAAACTCCCAATTTCGGCGCATAGACCAGCTTTACGGCCTTGCCGTGTCTAAAAATGTTTTGACGCACCGTACGGTGGAATGTGATTTTGACAAGGGGGAAATGACCATCGCTTTGTCAAAGTCTCCCCATCATGACCCGGCGATTGCATTTGTGGCCCACAAGGTCGGGCCGAAAACCACCATGTATGAGCTTTATCTGGAGAAGAAAGGGCGCGTGGCCAAATCTGCCCTGTTTGATCGTGTGTTCGAGCGTTATCGTGACGAGGTCGAAGCTTTGTTTCCAAAAGGGTAAGTCTGCACTTGCGCTTTGAACAGGGACAGACTATGTATTTTCTATGAGAAAAGCCTATACTCTCCTGCTTTTTCTGTTTCTTTCTGTGCCGGTTTTGGCGCAGGCCTCTGCCTATGACAAAGATTATATCGGACAACCGGAGACAATCGATGCGGTGTATGAAGATACGTTTGTAAAAATCGCCCGTGAACATGGACTGGGATATGTGGAGATGCGGGCCGCCAATCCGGCGGTTGATCCCTGGATTCCGGGGGAGGGTACAAAAATTGTTCTGCCGACGCGCCATTTACTGCCAAATGCGCCAAAGGACGGAATTATCATTAATTTGCCGGAAATGCGTTTGTACTTCTTCCCGGAAGACGGAGAGCCAATCAGTCTCCCCATCGGGATTGGGCGGGATGGTCTGGACACGCCGGAAGGGGACACAAAGATTGTCCGTAAAAAAGAAGGGCCGACCTGGCGTCCGACTGAGCGAATGCGTGAAGAAAAACCGGAATTGCCTGCGGCTGTCGGGCCGGGGCCGAGAAACCCTCTGGGAACACACGCCCTGTATCTGGGCTGGCCACAATATCTGATTCACGGCACGAACAAGCCCTACGGCATCGGGCGGCGTGTCAGTAGCGGCTGCATTCGTTTGTATCCGGAAGATATCATCAGGTTGTTTGCAGAGGTGCCTGTTGATACGCCTGTTCACGTTGTCAACCAGCCCGTCAAGGCCGGATGGGTCGGGGAAGAGTTCTATGTGGAAATCCATCCCCTCAAAGAAGAAGCGGATTTTCTGGAAGATAACCTGCCTCTTGAAACCACAACGCTGTCTGAAAAAGAGGTAGGCTACATTCTTGATAAAGCCGGAGACATTGCCGAGCAGCTTGATTGGGAAAAAATCAGACAGGCCGCTGCCGAGCGCAGGGGGTATCCCGTCATGGTCGGGTCATGGCATGAGAGTAACCTGACGTCACATCAACAAGCAATGTCAGAGTCTTATCCAGTGATTGAAGTCAGATAAAGTAATTTCTGTTTTTGCCTTGCCAGAGTCCTGTAAAACCTACTAAAATAAAGCCTGTATGTGATCACCTCCGGCATTCGCCGGGAAATTTAACAGGTTTATATTGAGGCTTAAATATCTACTCGCACTGCTCTGTTGTGTGAGCATATTCCTTTCGGGATGTGCGCAGCCGCCGCCTGCGCCTGAAAGCATGCCGTCCTATCAACTTTCTGTTGAGGAGGGAATGGACACGGATGCCAAATTATACCGCATTCATGCCGGGGACGCGCTGCGCATTACGGTTTTTGAAGAAGAGGATCTCTCCGGCCCTTATAACGTCAATGGCGACGGGGCGATTTCTTACCCTTTGATCGGGCCGGTCATGCTGGAAGGCTTGAGCGTTTATGAAGCAGAAGACTTGCTGGAGGACAGATTAAGAGATGGTTATTTGAAACATCCGGACATTTCCATTGACGTGACACAGTATCGCCCGTTTTCCGTTTTGGGCGAAGTGGTAAGCGCCGGAAATTATGAGTATCGGGAAGGGGTGAGCGTGGCGGATGCCATTGCCATGTCCGGCGGGTTTACACCTCAGGCGGAA
>CAKZKV010000351.1 GCA_937124505.1 uncultured Alphaproteobacteria bacterium | reverse complement strand
CCGATGAAAAGCCTGCGGGCTATCATCCTACCACGGATCAGACAGGGCGGGTGTCGAGCGTAACGTGTTGGCGGGGTGGGCAGATGATATTTGAGGAGAAGGATATTCAGAATTTTCAGCCCTTTTCGGATGGCATGTTCCATGGGGATCGGGCGGACGGCACAAAGGTGATTTTCAAAGGGGTGGATGGTCAGACTGGTGTTTTCTGCCGGATCGTCGAACGCAAAAAATGAGCCTTTTTACAGAACCGCTCATGTTAAAATTGCCAATTGTTCCCATAGGTACGCTCATGTCAGATAAAGGTGCATTTACGCCCTTTTTTATAGTTCCGCTCATACGGATAGCGCACAATCTCTCTATAGGACGTTTCATGTCATATAAAATGACGTTTAATCTGTCCCCTTATAGGACAGCTCATGCGAATAATGATGCACTTAATAGACACATCAAGTGTTTCTCAAGCTAAATTTCAGCAAATTTATTATATTTCCCTTCAATAATTGGCCAGAATTTTTCTTCCCGAATGATAAAATCTAAGTTTGCACACCAAAAATTTGGGCCATCTCCGCATAGAAACGGCGTACTTTCAACCTGTAACAAAAATTGTTTCCAGCCATCAAGGCCACCCAAATCGTTTAGACGGGCGTTAATATTTTCTGCTCTTCCAGGAGTAAGCTTTTTTGCCTTTGAAAGCCCATTTTGTTCTGCCATATGGTTATATAATTTGAGCGCCTCCCAAGCTTCGGCGTTTTCGCTAGAGAATGTTGATTTATTTTTATTATTACCATTTTTACCCTTGTTATTATTTGTAGCCTCATTGTATTGCTCTTGTTTCTCTGCCTGTTCTTCTTCCGTATCGTTTTGACGAAGGGGGAATTGTATTTCATCGTAATTACAAATAGTTATGATGTTTTGCCCTGTATCGGAATTTACTTTAATTTTATTCCATTCTTGCAGTCGCAATAAGAACCGTTGTACTCTTGCGTGTTCCCAGCCCCATGCTGTTGCAAGATATCGAAGGGCATATGACATTTGACCTCGCTTTAATGCCACCGGATGTTCTTTTATATTAACAATGTGATCTTTAAATAAAGCGTGTTCGACAAGCCAAATCCAGGCTTCGCGTTCTGAATATTTTGTAGATTTTTTGTCAAAAAAGGGGTCATCCATCCACCCTCTATGCATAGCATACCATCCAATAGACATCATAAACTCCTGCGATCAGGCTTGCTGATACAAGAAAGATTTGCGCCGTGTGGCAGGAACGACTATTATTCCGAGTATCAGCTCTATTTTAGTAAATATCAGAAAAGCCGCTGCGCCCAACAGCGGCCTTCTGCTTTTTGGAGGTCATAATCTCCACCCTTAACTGGCGGCTTGACCGCTTTGTTCGTCGAGCCACTGGAAAAATGCAGTCTCGTCGATCAGGACTTTGCGGCCCATCCGGCGGATGCATCGGGCAAATCCATTCTTGTCGTCGGCGTAAAAAATTTTGTGACGCAGGCCACCCTCGGGGAATGCGGGGTGTTTTTGGCTGAACTGTCGAACCGTTAAAAGGGTACGCTCATTATTTTCTGAAATATCCATATTGACTTCCTTTCTTTTTGTCAGGGTTGCTGTGTTACCGTGTTTGCAAGCCCATTAAAAGAAAGATGATCAACCTTAGCAATCTCAAATAACTCCATGATTTTAAATAGGAAACAAGTGTCATATTAAGTGTCATTCTAAGTATAATGATAAAGTGAATCTTATCCCTCACATTAAATATAATGCTCATGAAAATTTATGGATTTAAATCAATTCTCTACCATATACTGCAACGGTGCAGAGGGAACGGCATAAAATCACCGCCACAGAAAAATGTGGATAACTATTGGCGGCTCTGGTTTTCGCCAAAAATCTTGTTGTTCATATCGGCGACAACCGAATGTGTATGGCTTTCGGACAGGTGGGCGTAACGTTTAACCATCGCTAGCGTTTTATGCCCCAGCACTTCCGCAATCTCGGCTAAACTGGCTCCGTTCATTGCCAGATAAGAAGCTGCCGTATGGCGGAGGTCATGAAAACGGAAATCTTCAATCTTGGCTTTCTCCAGCGCATTGAGCCAGCTTTCCCGTATATCGATCGGCTTTTTACCGTCACCGGCGGGAAATACCAGATCAGTATCAATACGCCGCACCTTTTGATGTTCTTGCATCACCTGCATGGCGAGCCCTCTCACGGGGAGAGTGCGCCGTTCCTTGTTTTTCGTATCATGCAGGGTAATAACGCCGCGATCCATGTCCACATCCTTCCATCGCAACTTTAAAATCTCGCCCTGACGCGCCCCT
>CAKZKV010000350.1 GCA_937124505.1 uncultured Alphaproteobacteria bacterium | reverse complement strand
TTCTCCCGTAAAGGGGTGTTTCGGCGATGTGTGCGATTTAATCCCGGAGCAGGTGGATGGCTTTATGCTTGATCTGGGCGTGTCCTCCGTGCAGATAGATACGCCGGAGCGGGGGTTTTCCTTTCGTCTGGACGGGCCTCTGGATATGCGCATGAACCCGCAGGAACATACTGAGACGGCAGCAGATATCGTCAATACCTATGAGGAAAAGCCGCTGGCTGATCTGATTTATAAGTATGGGGAAGAGCGCAAATCCCGTCAGATTGCCGCGGCGATTGTCCGGGAGCGTTCAGAAAAGAAAATACAGACGACCCTTGAACTGGCGGAAATTATCCGCAGCGTTGTCTATAAATCTCCCAAGGACAAACAAGACCCCGCCACGCGCACATTTCAGGCGCTTCGTATTGCCGTGAATGATGAACTCGGTGAACTGGAACGCGCTTTAGACGCCTCTGTCTATATTCTGAAGCCCGGCGGGCGTCTGGTTGTGGTGTCGTTCCATTCTTTGGAGGACTCTATTGTAAAGGCTTTTCTTCGTGAGAAGAGCGGGAGTTTGCCCCAAGGCTCCCGCTACTTACCACCGGAAGCAAACGAAAACAGGAAGCCGCTCTTTGAACTGGTGTCAAAAAAAGCGGTGTTTCCGTCTGACCAAGAAATTGAAATGAATCCGCGTGCCCGCTCGGCACGCTTGCGCTGTGCGATCCGCACGGACGCGCCTGTCACTGAGAAAGGGATGTCGCGATGAAATATGTAATTTGCCTGTGTGTCTGGATGGTAACGTTTGCCGTTGGTGGCGCTTTGTTCTGGGCAAGCAATCAGGCGCAAACGGCGGCTTCTTACAATACGGAACTGGCAACAGAAATTAAGCAGCATCAGGAAAAGATGACGATCCTGAGCGCAGAATGGCATTATCTAAACAGTCCGGCTTATCTGGAGCGCCTGACGTTGGCGGCGTTTCAGGAGGGAACTGATACGCCTGTTATGTTGGCTCAAACAGCGGACTTGCCGGAGCCGGATGTCGTGTTGCTGCCTGTTCGTAAGCCGGAAGTACCAGAATCGTTTGAAAAAGATGCACCTGTGCTTGTCGCAGAGGTCAAAAAGGTGCAACCTGATAGATCAAAATTCCACCCCCAACAGCGCGCCGTGCTGCCTTCTCAAAATACTCAACGTGAATTTACAATGGTTCTGGCGAACTGGACTCAATAAACATGACGGAAACGTTTGAAACAGAAGATATTAAGAGCCTCTCTTCGCAAATCCGCGGCGAAAAAAGTTCTATCTTCGATCTGGCGCGGGGGCGTTTGTCCGTGCTGGCAACGGTGTTTATTATTTTATATATCGTGGTTGCGGCACGCGTTGTTGACCTCTCCGTGATGCAGGGGACGCTTCTGCAGATCAAGGAAACGCAGACAGCGGAGATAAAGGAAGCATCTGTTCCCTTGCGTGCCGACATCTATGACCGTAACGGGTTTATGCTGGCCACGACCTTAAAAACAAAATCGCTGTTTGTGAACGCTTCGGTGATACAGAACCCCCAGGCTGTCCTGAAAGAATTAAATAAAATCATTCCGGGGTTGCCGCAGGAAAAGACATTGCATCTGTTGTCCAGCGGGCGTCAGTTTGACTGGATTGCGCGTGATATTACGCCGGAGCAGCAACAGGCCGTTATGATGATGGGGGAGCCTGCACTTGGCTTCAAGGACGAAGTCCGCCGGATATACCCGCAGGGGGATTTGGTGTCTCATTTGCTGGGGTACACGGATATTGATGAGAAGGGGCTGGCCGGTCTGGAGCGTGCGTATAATGATGAACTGAATGAAGGGGCTGTGCCTCTCTACACAACGCTGGACATTCGTTTGCAGCACGCCATGAACAAGGAACTGGCGAAGACCATGAAGGAATTCAAGGCAAAGTCCGCAACCGGCGTGATTATGAACATCAAAACCGGGGAACTGCTGGCGGGTGGGTCTTATCCAAGGTTTGATCCCAACAAGGCCTCCGAGGCCAGCAATAACCAGTTATTCAACCGCCTGACCCTTGGAGTTTATGAACTGGGGTCTGTCTTCAAGATTTTCTCAACTGCCGCTTTGTTGAATGAAGGGGCGAGCATGGGGCAGCGCTTTGATGCCACCAAGCCCCTGAAAGCAGGCCGTTTCATGATCCGTGATTACCATGCGGAAAAACGTGTGATGAGCGTGCCGGAAGTGTTCATGCACTCATCTAATATCGGGTCCGCCCTGATGGGGCAGGAGCTTGGTGCGGAAAGGCTGAAAGAATATTACCGCAAGCTTGGGCTGATGGATAAGCCGGAGTTTGATATTCTGGAGACAGGGAAACCGATTATTCCGGGCGTCTGGAGGGACGTGAACACGCTAACGGCTTCTTACGGGCACGGGATTGCCGTCTCTCCCCTGCATCTGGCTGCGGCGGTGGCAACGGCGGTCGGAGATGGGACGTTCGTTCGTCCGCATCTGGTCGCAAAAACAGAAGAACAGAATATTGTTACGCGTGTCTTTTCAGAAGACACGGCCATCAACATGCGTAAATTACTGCGTTTGAATGCACTGGAAGGAACCGGCAAAAAAGCGCTTGTGCCGGGATACAGTGTTGGCGGCAAAACCGGAACGGCAGACAAGCCGGATGCCGGGGGCGGATATAGCGGTGATAAGAAAATCTCCTCCTTTGTGTCCATCTTTCCGTCCGAAGACCCGGAATATCTGGTTCTGGTTGTGGTGGACGAACCAGTGGGGAATGAGCGCACCTACGGTTATGCAACGGGCGGATGGGTTGCCGCACCGGCAACCGGGCGTATTGTTGAGCATATGGTACGCATTCTGGGCATCAAGCCGGGCATATCAGATGACGATACACAATTTGTCGCGCCGCTTTTGAAATATGTCGAGGAGGATGACAAGCTGGCGCGGGTGAATTAGGGGTTATCAGCCAGCATGAGGGCACAATGAGTCATTGCGTCCCCGTTGTTCTTTTAAAAAACTTGAAACAGCTTATTCTTTTATGTATGAAAAATGAAAACAAATTAATCATAGAGGAGATGTATTATGGCTATCACACTTATTAACGTTTTTGGAAAGACCGCCAATTATACGCTTGGTATTGGAGCAGGCCTTATGGTAGGTGTTGCCTTTACGGCAGCGGTTGGTTATGTGCCTATGCGTGCGCTTGATAATATCGTCGATGACCATGTGCCTGATAGCGTGGCATCATGCTCTGTTACAAAAGATGGTCAGGGTGTTCCGCAAGTTCTAAAAGTGACAAGCCATAAAAGCGGTGAGACTCTCTGGCGGAGCGATAACCTGCGGGTTGCGCCGAATGCAACGTATTTTATCGGGGACGCGACTTATGGGGATGGTGATCATCAGATGACAAGATCAGTTGAATTTTACCAGGATGGTGGCTCTGCCCCTCCTGTTTGGGAGAATTCTGATGAACAGGGCGGAACTACAGTAGACCGATATGAATGCGGAATTGTTATGAACGAATGGAATGTTGCAGGCAATAAAGTGTTTGATCAGACGACCTGGTTCAATCTGGAGCAATAAATCAAAAATCTTGCTGGATTCTGACAAGATGCTATGCGAATGTCAGAATCCAGATGCACTTCAAAACAAATATCACAGGCGTTACAGCGGACAGTCGGCAGGTCAGGCCGGGATACCTGTTTGCGGCTTTGCCGGGGGTAAAGGCCGATGGCCGCGATTATATCAATCAGGCCATTCAAAACGGTGCGAAGGTTATTCTCGCGCCGAGTGGAACGCCAGTACCTCTGTGTTGTCATCCTGAACGCAGTGAAGGATCTAAGAAAGATCCTTCGGCGAAGCCTCAGGATGACATGTACGATGAGATTGAATTCCTCACAGACGACAATCCGCGCCGCGCTTATGCTTATGCGTGTGCGGACTTTTACAAGCACCAGCCCGGTCATATCGTCGCGGTCACGGGGACGAACGGTAAAACCTCGACCGTGAATTTCATTCAGCAAATCTGGCAGGAATTGGATATAAACGGCGCGAGCCTCGGTACACTGGGCATTAAAACAGCGGAAGAGTATATTGAAGGGGCGATGACCACGCCCGATCCGCAGGTCATGCATGAAACCCTTGCCGGGCTCTATGAAAAAAATATTACACATGTGGCGCTGGAGGCATCGTCCCACGGACTGGATCAATGCCGTCTGGAAGGTGTGAAGATCAGGGCCGCTGCCTTTACCAACCTGACGCAGGACCATCTGGATTACCACGGCGATCTGGAGGCCTATTTTCAGGCCAAGGCGCGGCTGTTTGGGGAGTTGTTGGATGAGGGGAGCGCCGCCGTCCTGAACACGGACATGGCATACTTTCCTAAAATCAAGGAGGTTTGCGAACAACGCAGCCTGCGGATCATGGGCTACGGTCATCAAAAGGATGAGTACCTGTCCTATGAGGAGCCAGAGCCAACCTTACACGGATATTATGTCAAATTGACGATAGAAGGGCAGGCATATGACCTGCACATTCCTTTAGTCGGCAGGTTTCAGGTGGATAACGCGCTGGCTGCATTGCTGCTTGTTCATGCGGAAGGTCGATATCCATTGAAAGATATTCTCTCTGCCGTTTCGAAATTAAAGCCCGTGCGCGGGCGGTTGGAGGCGGTTCCGGGACATCCGAAGCAGGCAGGTGTGTTTGTTGATTATGCCCATACGCCGGATGCGCTGGTCACGGCCTTGAAATCATTGTCCTCCCATGCGAGGGGACGGCTGATCTGTGTGTTTGGATGCGGCGGCGACCGGGACAAGGCCAAGCGGCCCCTGATGGCAAAAGCCGTGTCAGAAAATGCGGACGTGGCGATTTTGACGGATGACAATCCGCGCACGGAAGACCCGGCCTCCATCCGCGCCGATGCACTGAAGGGTGCGCCGGACGTGCTGGGAATCGCCGACCGGCGGGAGGCCATTGATTGCGCGATAAAGATTGCCGAGGAGGGGGATATTGTCCTGATCGCCGGCAAAGGCCACGAGCAGGGGCAGGAGATTATGGGCGTGAAACATCCGTTTGACGATGTGAGCGAGGTAAAAAAGGCGATGGAAAGATTATCATGATGACGTTATGGACTTCAAAAGACGTAGCAAAAGCGCTGGATGCAAAAACAGGAGACTGGGCGGCATCTGGCATTTCCATTGATACCCGCACCTTAAAAAAGGGGGATTTGTTCTTCGCCCTGAAAGGCCCCCATGCAGATGGCCATGATTATGTGTTACAGGCCCTTGAGAAAGGGGCCGTTGCGGCGGTTGTCGAGCGTATTCCCGAAGGGGCGGACATGGTTCGCTGCGTTCTTGTGCCGGATACGCTGGAAGCGCTGGAGGATTTGGGCCGCTTCGGACGGGCGCGGACACAGGCCAAAATTATTGCCGTGACGGGATCTGTCGGCAAGACCGGCACGAAAGACATGCTGGAAACCGTCTTCAAAGACCAGTGCCGTACCCATGCCTCTCAAAAAAGCTATAACAATCACTGGGGCGTCCCGTTGACACTTGCCCTGATGCCGGAAGATACGGAGGTCGGGATTTTCGAAGTCGGAATGAACCATGCCGGGGAAATATCGCCCCTGTCGAAAATGATCCACCCGGACATCGCGATTATTACAACGGTTGAAGCTGTGCATATTGAAAGCTTTGAAAACGGGGAAGAGGGCGTTGCGGATGCAAAAGCTGAAATCTTTGACGGGCTGAATGGAAGCGGTCAGGTTTTGTTAAACCGAAATAATAAGTGGTTTGATTATCTATCTGAAAAATCAAAAAATTCTGTTATTTCATTTTCTTTGGATAATTCTTCGGATGCTTATTTGCAGGACGCCCTTATTTCACCTGACCGGACGGATTTTCATGCCCGCATTTTAGGGCAAACAATTCCCGTTCATTTGTCTGTCAGCGGGGAACATCATGCCCTGAACAGCTTGCCTGTCTTGTTGAGTGTGAAGCTGCTTGGATATGATCTGGAGCAGGCGGCGGCGTCTCTTGCCGGATGGACGCAACGTGACGGACGGGGGAAGATCGATATCATCAACATGAAAGAGGGGCAGGCACCGATTTACCTGATTGACGAGCATTATAATGCCTCCCCCGTGGCGATGCGGGCGGCGTTTGCCGCGATGGCGCGCCTCAGAGGTCGTAAAATTGCTGTTTTGGGGGATATGGCAGAGCTGGGAGAAAAAGCCCCGGATTATCACAGGGAACTTGTGCCGGATTTGCTGGCGGCGGGGGTTGATCTTGTGTTTGCCGCCGGGCCAAACATGACGTATCTGTTTGAGGAACTGCCGAAAGACAAACGGGCGCTTCATACTGATTTGCCTGATGGCCTCTGCGAGGAGATGAAAGAAACGCTGCAACCCGGTGATGTTGTCCTGATTAAAGGTTCCCGTGGCGGCGGTGAAAAGCCGAAAATGCAGGTTCTTGTTGAAACCGTTCAATCCTTGGCGCATAAATAAAAGAAAAAGACTTTCCGTATGCTTTATAATCTCCTCACGCCTTTTGCCGATGACTTTCAATTGTTCAATCTGTTTCGCTATCTGACGTTTCGTACGGGCGGGGCGATTATGACGGCTCTGTTGATCGGATTTCTCATCGGGCCACGGGTGATCCGCTGGCTCAAGAAAAAGCAGGGGGAGGGACAGCCCTTGCGCGAAATTGGCCCCGATCACCAGCATAAACACGGCACGCCGACCATGGGCGGTTTGATGATCCTGATCTCTGCCGGGATTTCGACATTGTTATGGGCGGATTTGTCGAATGTGTATGTCTGGATGGTGCTGGGGGTTTTCTTCGGGTTTGGAATCATCGGCTTTGCAGATGATTACAAGAAGCTGACCAAGCGTTCGCATGAGGGGGTTTCCGGCAAGGTCAGGCTGTTACTGGAATTTGCGATTGCCTTTGCAGCGATTATGACGGTCGTGGGAGTCAATGACTGGCAGGATGCCACGGGCCTGTCCATTCCGTTTGTGAAAGAGTTTCTTCTGCCTCTCAGCTATTTCTTTATCCCCTTTGCCATGCTGGTAATTGTCGGCGCGTCAAATTCCGTCAACCTGACGGACGGACTGGACGGACTGGCGATTGGGCCGGTGATGATTGCCGCGGCATGTTTCGGGTTGATCGTGTATCTGGTGGGGAATGTGAAATTCGCCGATTATCTGCAAATTCACTATGTTCCGGGGACCGGAGAACTGGCGGTTTTTTGCGGGGCGATCATCGGGGGCGGGATGGGCTTCCTGTGGTATAACGCGCCGCCCGCCGCCGTGTTTATGGGGGATACTGGCTCTTTGTCTTTAGGTGCCGCGCTTGGCGCGATTGCCGTGGCGACAAAGCATGAGCTGGTTCTGGCGATTATTGGCGGCCTGTTTGTTCTGGAAACATTGTCTGTCATTATTCAGGTGGCCTCGTTCAAGCTGACGGGAAAGCGGGTGTTCGCCATGGCACCGCTGCACCACCATTTTGAGAAAAAAGGCTGGTCGGAGCCGACAATTGTCATCCGTTTCTGGATTATTGCTGTTATACTGGCATTAGTAGGACTCAGCACATTAAAGTTGAGATAAGTGAAAATGTTAGATTTATCCATATTTACAAAATCTCTGGATGGGCAGGCTGTCTATGTCTACGGTCTCGGAATCTCCGGGCTGGCGAGTGCGGAAGCTTTGATAAAAGCCGGTGCAAAGGTGATTGCCTGGGACGATAAAGAAGCCCCAAGGAACAAGGCCGCTCAATTCGGTGCAGACATTGCCAATTATCAGGATGTTGATTTTAGTAATATTGCCTGCGTCCTTCTCTCTCCCGGTATTCCCTTGACACATCCTGTTCCACACCCGATTGTTGAGATTGCACATTCCCGTGAAGCTGAAGTGATCGGAGATGTTGAAATTCTGGGGCGTGTCTTGCCGCATCATGTTAAAACAATCGGTATTACAGGAACGAACGGAAAGTCCACCACAACCGCCCTGCTTGGACATGTGCTGAATGAATGCGGTATGGAAGCTGTTATTGGCGGTAATATCGGGAATCCTGCCTTAACATTAAGCATTAAAGAAACAACGCAAATTGTTGTTTTGGAGTTATCTTCTTATCAGATTGATCTGTGTCCCAGCTTCCGTCCTGATATAGGTGTTTTACTGAACATTTCAGCGGACCATATTGAGCGCCATGGGTCTTTGGCGCAGTATGCTGCCGTGAAAGCACGTATCTTCGGCCATCATACGCGCCCGATTATTTCCATTGACGATCGTTTGTCAGAAGAAATTTTTGATGTGGAAGCCGAAATGGGCAAAGCGCCTGTCATCATGACCCTGAAGCAGCCCTTGCCATTCAAGACGGATAGCTTGAAAACACTGACTGGGAAGCATAATCACCAAAATGCGCTGGCGGTTTATCTGGTTTGTCAGCAACTGGAGCTGGCACCTGATAAAGTCCTTCGTGCCATGGAAACCTTTCCGGGGCTGGCGCATCGCCAGCAAATCATACGTACCATTGGAAAGGTGACCTTTATCAATGACAGCAAGGCGACGAACGCCGAGGCGGCGGGCAAGGCCTTAGAGGCTTACAATAACATATACTGGATTGTCGGCGGGCAGGCAAAGGAGGGGGGCTTGCACGGTCTGGAATCCTGTATGCCGAAAGTGAAAAAGGCCTATCTGATCGGCGAAGCGGCGAATGAATTTGCCGGGTGGCTTGAAAGGGAAAATATTCCTTTCGACTTGTGCTGGACGTTGGATAAGGCCGTCTCCGAGGCAGCAGAAGAGGCCAAAGTGCTGGGGGAGGAAGCGGTTGTCCTTCTGTCTCCGGCTTGTGCTTCCTGGGACCAGTTCAACAGTTTTGAACATCGCGGGCAAGTTTTCGAACAGTGTGTGAAGGCGCTGTAAGCAATACCCATTTGGAAAAAAGCTGCTTTCGTGCTTTAATGGATGGATCAAAACGTTTTTTCCTTTCGAGTTTTCATGATCAGTTCTTCCGTTAAATTTACACGCACAGACGATTCTTTCTTGTCCAAATGGTTCTGGACGATTGACCGCAGTTTGCTGGCGGCGTTTGCGACCCTGATTATTTTCGGGATTTTTATGGTCACGGCGGCGTCTCCTGCCGTGGCGGA
>CAKZKV010000349.1 GCA_937124505.1 uncultured Alphaproteobacteria bacterium | reverse complement strand
CCGATAATCAAAGGGGAAACGTTGAACTTACGCGCAACATAAATAGACGCATCAATGGTCCAGTCACCACCGCGAATCAGCATAATGGTTCCGAGGCCCATCGCACCCAGCGCCAGAATGAATATTTCAAAATCCGTTAGATCCATAGATGTTTATCTTCGTATATCCAGATAGTGTTAATGATGACATTTTGTGAAAGGGAAAACCAGTCACAATAACCTAGTCCTTCGCCCCGTCTTCCCATTCCAGACCGAAACCATAGGCCCGGTCCATTTCCTGATGTCCGGGGAAATATTCGGAAAAATTGGTCAGTTTCAGGTTTCCGCCATCCACATTTTCGACCATCCCGACGGCACACATCACCAGTTCAGGCTTTTTGGCATGGGGGGACATTTTCAGGTCTTCCTGTCCCGGAATGTCAATCATGATTTCCGGCAAAACCGTCCGCCAGTCGGGAGACCCCTGATAAATATACATATAAAATAAAACGCGTTTGATCTCATCAAATTTCGCGCCGTTGATAATCATCTGCTCGTCAATACCTTCCGTATCACCAGTGCGTTCGTCCCCGGTATAATGAATGTAAGGCGGTTCATCCAGTGAGCCATACATATCGCCAAACGCCTGAAGACATCCGCGCTCCCCGTTTTTCAACTCATATAAACATCCAAGATCAAGATCGGCCGGCTGCTCAATCACTTTTTTGGCGCCGAATAATTTTGCCATCAGGCCTTTTCGCTCTTTTTCAATTTCGACCCGGTCCCAGGACAGGGTAATGGTAATATCGGGAAACGTTCCCTTGTCCGGCTTTTCAATATAAGCGCTCTCCCCGCTGGCATCAATCAGAACATCGTCCTTATGCGCTTCGGCATCATCAATATCGTAATGCCCCTTGGCACCAAGGGCATCGCCATGCCCGGAAAATTCCGCACGCCCTCTTGTCGCTTCTTCCAAAGATGTCTTTGAACCTGGTCGCTCCGCCATTATGTCTATCCTTTACTATTTACTTCTCTAACATAAACCAGAAGAGAGGATTTGAAAAGCTTTGGGTTTTATGGTTTAACGAATACGAAAGTTTATGGAGAAAAAATGACCGACTATATTTATGTGATGCATGACCTGAGCAAGAGCTACACAGGCGGGAAGAAAGTTCTGGAAAATATTACCCTGTCCTTTATTCCGGGCGCGAAAATCGGGGTTTTGGGACCGAACGGCGCGGGGAAGTCAACCCTGCTGCGGATTATGGCGGGAATGGACAAGGATTTCACCGGGGAGGCCTGGGCCGCCGAAGGCGCGAAAGTCGGTTATCTGGAGCAGGAACCACAGCTTGACCCAAACAAAACCGTCATGGAAAACGTGATGGAAGCCAAGGCCGATATGTTGGCCAAAATCGCACGCTTTAACGAAATCGGCATGGAAATGGCCGAGCCGGACGCGGATTTTGACAAACTCACCGAAGAAATGGGGACGTTGCAAGACGAAATCGACGCCGCAAACGGCTGGGATCTGGAACGCGAAGTCGAGCAGGCGCTGGATGCGCTGCGCTGCCCGCCGGGAGACTGGCCGGTGACTGACCTCTCCGGCGGTGAAAAACGCCGCGTGGCGCTCGCCCGCCTGCTTCTGGAAAAGCCGGACATCCTGCTGCTGGACGAACCGACCAACCACCTGGACGCGGAATCGGTGGCCTGGTTGCAACAGCACCTCGTCCAGTATTCAGGCATGGTGGTGATGGTCACCCACGACCGTTATTTCCTAGATAACGTCACGGGCTGGATTTTAGAGATCGCGCATGGCCGCGGCATTCCTTACGAAGGCAATTACTCCGCCTATCTGGACGCCAAACGCAAGCGCATGGAACAGGAAGCCCGCGAAGACAAGGCGCGCCAAAAAACACTGGAGCGCGAAGCGGCGTGGATGTCCCAATCCCCGAAAGCACGGCAGGCGAAATCCAAGGCACGGATCAAATCCTATGAAGAACTGCTGCAAAATTCCCAGAACAATACGCAACGCAATGCCCAGATCGTCATCCCGACGCCGCCGCGCCTCGGCGATCTGGTCATCAAGGCCGAACATATTAACAAGGCCTTTGGCGATAAACTCCTGATCGAAGACCTGTCTTTCTCCCTGCCGCCGGGCGGGATTGTCGGTGTGATCGGCCCCAACGGCGCCGGGAAAACCACCCTGTTCAAGATGATTACCGGCGTGGAACAGCCCGATGCCGGCACGTTCACCGTCGGCGATACCGTCAAGCTGGGTTACGTGGACCAGTCACGCGACGCGCTCGACCCGGACAAGACCGTCTGGGAAGAAATCTCCAACGAGGCGGACATACTGCAACTCGGCAAGGTGGAAATGCCCTCGCGTGCGTACGTCTCTGCATTCAACTTCCGCGGCCCCGACCAGCAGAAGAAAGTCGGCAACCTCTCCGGTGGGCAACGCAACCGCGTACACCTCGCCAAGATGCTGAAAACAGAGGCGAACGTCCTTCTGCTCGACGAACCGACCAACGATCTGGACACGGAAACCCTGGCCGCGCTGGAAGAGGCGATTGAGCAGTATCCGGGCTGTGTGGTCATCATCTCGCACGACCGTGCGTTCCTCGACCGCCTCTGTACGCATATCCTCGCCTTTGAAGGCGACAGCCATGTTGAGTGGTTCGAAGGCAACTACGAAGCGTACGAGGAAGATTACAAAAGACGTACAGGCAAGGACGCCCGCCCGCACCGGATCAAGTACAAAAAACTGGCGGCTTAAAGAGACTCTATTTTAGAAAGCCAGGAATTAAAGTGTACACTCTTGGAGCGAATGGTACTTAGACCAATATCTATGGCTATTAATGACCCGTGTAATATTTTATCGTATTCTTTGCATATTCTTAAAATTCGCTTAGAGGGTGCCGTTAATGGATCATCATTTATGTGTTCGGGGCTCTCAAATGTTGACGCTTCTTGTTCTAAAGCATCAGCTGCCGCATTAAACCAAGACTCAAATTTGGAAACGTCTGAAAAAAGCAAGCCTTCAAATTCATGTAAGGCTAAATTAGAAATGAAGTTACTTTGGCTAATGTCATCTGAGAAAGCTTTTTCTAACGCTTCTGCTTTTTCGTAAAGACATGTATGGAGACCTAATTCTTGTTTTTTAGGAAAATCGTTTGGAAGGCCGTATAAATCAATCAAGGTAGTTACATATGCACCCGGATCTTCTCTGCACTTATTTTCGATCTGCCATTTGATTTTTTTATAAGATACAATTCCTCCCTTATGATTTTTACTAGTATTAAAAAGTATGGGGGTAAAAGAGAATCTCTGAGGATCAAAGCTATTTGACAAAACTTCTCTTACAAAGGTTTCTTCTGTTTGCCCCTCACAAAAGACAATTACTCTTTTCATTAGGAAGGTCTCCCACCTAATAAATTTTTCTTCCATAACTCGCCTAAGCTGTATTCTTCCAGCCAAGAAGATAGTTTTGAAACATCCAACCGTGAAAGAACTGATCTATTGTCTTCGCGATTAACTACAATCACATCTTCTGCTGAAAACTCTGAAAGTAGGTCTACTGACTGGGTTGAAATAATAATTTGCTTATTTTGAGAGATGGATTTTAAAAGTCCCGCCAGAACTGTAATGGCATAAGGATGCAAACCTAATTCGGGTTCATCAATAATAATTGTCTCTGCTTGCAAGTCTTCTGGTTGTAGCAATAAGGTTGCAAGGCAAATAAATCTTAGTGTTCCGTCAGAAAAATTGCTGGCCTTAAAAGGGAAATCTTCTCCTTCTTCAAACCATTCAAGTTGAATATTTTGCACATTATCTGTCATTGGTCGTAATAAAAATTTGCCAAAGAAAGGGGCAACCAAACGAATAGTCTTTTCAATCTTCATAAAAGACTTCTCATGATGCGTTTTCAAGAAATACAAATAGGCAGCTAAATTGCGTGCGTCTGGGCGAAAATACAAATTGTCATAAATAGGATGGGCTTGTTTTACCAGAGCTGAATCGCTTGTGTCATGAAAGTGGTATACCTGCCATTTTTTCATGGGCGGTATCACATATGAATATAAACGCTTGTAATTAGATGGAGTGTCTTCTGATTTTGTTTCAAAGTGTCCTGAGCCTAAAAAATAATCACCTCTACTATGATTCCAGTAGAAGTATTCATTTTTGAACATCATTCTATTATCTGAAGTTGGTTCAAGAGAGAATTTATATCCGTTATTATCAAAATACAAACCCGCATCTATAAATTCCGTTTTTTTTCGTCCAAAATGTAATAAGGCATCTGGACCACCTTGCTTACTAACGGCACGTTGAAGATTACTTTCCAGCATTTGCTGAATGAGCTTAAAAAAGCCAATGAAGTTGGATTTTCCTGCCCCATTAGGACCGATCAGGACATTTAGGTTTTTTAACTCAAGATCACATTCTGCAATAGATTTGTAACCCTTTAAAACTATTCTATCCAAACCCATTTTTTTATCTTATCAGAGAAAAGTAGATTCACTACTTGTGAATTTATAAAAAATTAAAAAACAGGCCTTAAAAGACCTGCTTTAAATTACTCACCCCGCTCGCGCGGGGTGCATGTGCCTGATGGCAATTTGTACTTAAAATGTTATACCATTTTGGTGGAATCGACAAGAAAAACTTGACTCTTAATTGATTTTGAGTCCGGCGTTATGGAATCACCTCACTCCATCACATCCGTCAGCCCTGTAAAATACAGGATATCGAACGCATAGATGCCGAGGCCCATACCGATAAAGGCCACGACCCACGGAATCCAGCCGACTTTTTTCGCCAGTTGCTTGTCCGTCATTAATTGCCGGTTGCTATAGCGGCGCATGGCGGGCTTTAACATCATCAGTCCCGCATAAAACCCGGCACAAAATCCGGCGACAAGTTTCTGGCTTTTACATTGCCTGAGGG
>CAKZKV010000348.1 GCA_937124505.1 uncultured Alphaproteobacteria bacterium | reverse complement strand
CGGAGGGTTTATGGTAATGCGCAGAAATGATGGCTACACTGCTTCGCTGGACTATCGAGAAAGAGCTCCCCTAAATGCCTTCGCTGAGCTCTACTTAGATGCCAACGGCGAGATCAGAGAAGGCTTGAGTTTGGACACTCGGTTGGGAGCCGGAGTGCCGGGAACGGTATACGGCATCTACGACATGCATCAGGAATTTGGCAGTTTCAAAATGAAATACCTTATGGAGCCTGCGATCGAACTTGCTCGAAAGGGATTTCCCTTGACGGCCACACAAGCTTTGCGCTTAAATGAAAACCGAGAAAAATTTGAGACCCGAAACAGGTCTCGGACAGCCTTTGTGAAAAACGATCTGCCGCTCGGTCCCAAAGGCGCAACCGGCGTTGGCGTTCGTCTTCTGGAATGCTTTGTCCATGATTACAAATAAACGATACCGCCGCAAGCAGCGGAGTATCAGCACGAGAGACACAATGAATCATTGTGTGCCCCGCTGTTCTTTTTGTTCCAGGGAACGGGAAATATACCATAAAGATATTTAACTAATTATTTAATTATTATACTTTTAGCATATAAAAAAGGCCAGAACATATCATGTTCTGGCCTTTAAACTTAACAGGAAAATGTTTTATTTTACATACAGCCCTTACCCTGCGCCAGACCGAGAAGCTGGTTGCGGCGGTTCATGGCCGCTTGTGATTGTTGCTCCTGTTGCTGGGCGTTAATATTTTGCATGTTCGATGCAAAGCCGAGCAAGCTGCCCAGATACGGCGCACTGGACGCCGCCCCGGTCTGGTAAGCCGCCTGTGTCGCAGCACTTGTTCCTGCGCTTGTCATTTGGGAGTTCAGCTTCGCATCGCCCGCAGCTGTAATAATCTGATCAAGCTGGGAAAATTCCGCCTGAATTTGCGCGCATGTCATATTGGAATCCGCAGGCGTCAAGCCGTTCGGAATGGCCGCCGTGGTGGTTGTGCCTGTTGTTTGACATCCACCCAGTAAAAGAACAGCAGCAAAGGCCAGAAAAGATTTTTTCATCGTGATAACTCCATCTAAAAATTTGAAACTCTCTCATCTATAGAATGGAATCTCTCCAATATCAAGAACCCGGTTGCAGAATTGTTTGATATGCCATATTCAGATCTGCCGGCTCAATACCTGTCCTGAAGTTAACCGTCACAGCAAAAAGCCCGGC
Source organism: uncultured Alphaproteobacteria bacterium (assembly GCA_937124505.1). Lineage (GTDB taxonomy): Bacteria > Pseudomonadota > Alphaproteobacteria > Micavibrionales > Micavibrionaceae > JACKIP01. The sequence goes on along the minus strand of CAKZKV010000348.1, from coordinate 6,391 downwards.
CTCCTCAGCTGCCTTACAATGGCGTGCCTTATCATCCCAGTAAAGAATTTCCCCCGGCGCGCATCCGATACGCTGCGCCAGGTATGTGTAGGCGCTTGGGTGGCCCTTGTTAAAATCGCCTTGTTCCGGGGTAATACGGTGATCCGGCGGGATCAAGTCTGCAATGCCACGTTTTTCCAGAACCTGCTGACACCATTTTTCCCGGCTGTATGAAAAGGTATAAAGACCAATTCCGGCATCTGACAACGCTTGCAGGGGAGCCCTGAAATCAGGGTTCTGAGACGCATCAATAAAATCAGCCTTCAGCCTATGCCTTGCGTCTCTGACTAATTTTGCTGCTTCTCTAGACATCATACCACCATCATGCAAACCATGATATGCAACCTCTTCTCTTGCACTTTCTACAGCATCCCTGTTAGCGAACAAGCCGGGTTTGAGCGCTTTTGTACAGGCCTTTAAATATTTATCGTTAAAGGCATAAACCGTTCCGTCGATGTCAAACGCAAAAGCTTTTATTGATGCCGTCATGTTACACACACTTTCTCTTACCTGATATTATATAAGATATCTGATTAAAATTTTCTTGCCCAATTTTAAGAAAAAACCCGGCCTTTCTCTTACAAGTCAATAAAAGCTTTATGACCTCTGCGTTCCCGCACGAGCCAGGCATTCACGGCCAGCAGAAAGGGACGCGTACGCTCAAAATAATGTTTCTGGTAGGAAGGTTGGGAAATCCTGTTAAAAACGACAATCTGTTCCTCCAGCTCATAAACCTTCGTCAGCTTGAAGCACTCCTGCTTCCGTTTGTCAAACTCATTCATATGAAAGCCGATTCTGGCGGTTGCCGGATCAATCGACGGATCCAGCATACGCCATTCATTCTCAATCAGGACTTCCGGAAAGAAGTGGAGTTGCAAGATATCATCTGGAATAAGATCAAGAATTTCAAGGGGCAGGGGTGTACGCGTCCAATCCATTTCAGCCGTACGTCCCCGTACGCCATAGCCAAGAATACTCAATTCATGAATAAGCTGGCAACCCTTAAAAAAACAGTTTGGAGCGACCTCTCCTTGCTCCGTGGTGACGAGGTATGGTTGATTCCTGATACGTTCGAACACCTTTTTTGCAACATCGTGGTTCATTGAATATTATTATTGTTGTTAAAACCTCTATTATTTCTTGTTCCTGCTGAAATCTTTAAGAAAAGAAAATCTGGGTCAGGATATAGTTCATGACCAGAATCAGGATCGACGCGGAAACGACTGCATTTGTTGTCGCAGCACCAACACCCTGTGCCCCGCGCCCGGAATTGTAGCCGTGATAGCATCCCATCAGGGTCACAATCAAGCCAAAAACCGCCGCCTTGACCAGACCTGAAATAACGTCTGCGTTTTCAAGAATATCCCATGTTTGCGTCAGGTATGAGCCAGGGGAAAACCCGAGGGAATATATCGCCACGGCATAGCCCCCAAACACACCGATAATGTCCCCGACCAGAACCAGACAGGGCAGCATCAGCGTTCCCGCCAGAATGCGCGGCGCAATCAGGTATTTGAACGGATTCACGGACAGAGTTGTCAGGGCGTCAATCTGCTCCGTGACGCGCATGGTTCCAATTTCCGCGGCAATAGAAGCGCCAACCCGCCCGGCGACCATCAATCCGGCCAGAACCGGCGCCAGTTCCCGTGTGACAGACAGTACCACCACGCCCGCAATCGCGCTTTCGGCATTAAAACGTGTAAATCCCGTGTAGGATTGAAGCGCCAGCACCATCCCCGTGAACAGGGCGGTCATGCCGACAACCGGCAGGGAATAATAGCCGATATTAATCATCTGGGTCAGGATGTTCTTACCGAAATAGGGCGGCGTAAACACATGCAGGATCGCCAGCGCCATAAATTCCACCAGACGGCCAACAGCAGTCAGAAAACGGATGGTCGCACGGCCAACGCGATCAACCTGATCCAGCACAGGATCGTAAATTTTTCTTGCGATATTATCTTCTGGTACCATTTGATAGCATCTTTTCCTGTTTTGTTATCCTGAGCGTAGCGAAGGATGACAGACTTAAGTATTTTTGCAATGATCCTAACGATCTCATCAAGTAAGTACCGCATTTCAAAACATTGCACAAGCGGCTTCGTTTTCCCCCTTACCAACAGTCCTCCTGCACATACTCCCGCCTGTAACGGTTTCCAAGGGATGTCAGTATTTCATAGCCGATTGTGCCTGCCGCCGCCGCCAGATCATCTGCACTTTGAGAGAGGCCGATCACTTCCATCATGTCGCCTGCCTGCGGCTTTTCTCCCAGATGGTCAATGGAGACCGTCACCAGATCCATGGATACCCGCCCGCGGATCGGGCAGGCCTGCCCCTGCCAGTATAAATGCCCCTTATTTGACAGACAGCGCAGGAATCCATCCGCATAGCCAAGATTAACCGTTGCCAGCGTTTCTTCCTTTTCGGCTCTGTATGCCGCGCCATAGCCAACAGACTCCCCGGCCTTGATAGTCTGGATATTCAGAATACGCGTCTGTAAGGACACAACAGGCTGCATCGGATTGTCCGTATGCGGTGTGGGGTTCAGCCCGTACAGCGCCATTCCCGGACGTACCAGATCATAGTGATAATCAGGGGAAACGAAAATCCCTGCAGAATTGGACAAACTGGCGGGAACGCGCGGAAAATGCGACATGATTTCTGCAAATCTCGCCGCCTGCCGAGGTGTTTCAGGATGGTTCTTTTCATCCGCCGAGGAAAAATGCGACATAATGAATTTTATATCAATTCCCTGCAAAATCTGTTCTTTTTCACTGAGTAACGTCTCATATTCACGCGTTCCCAGCCCCAGACGGTTCATGCCCGTATCAATATGCAGGGCCGCGGGAAGTTTCTTCTGCTGCCGGGCGGCGAAATTCTGCCAGACAGAGACGTCCTGCAGATTATTCAGAACAGGAAAAATAGTTTCATGCGCGGCAAACTCTTCGGCTTCTCCCGTCAAAAGACCGTTCAGAACATAAATTTTGATATCAGGATATTGTCCGTCAATTTGCAGCGCCTCCTCCAGATGGGCGACAAAAAACGTCCGGCAACCGGCATGATAGAGGGCCCGGACCACCTGATCCGCCCCAAGACCATAAGCATCTGCCTTCACAACGCCGCAGGTTTCCGACATTGCGGCACGCGTGGAAAGCATCTTGTAATTAGATTGCAGGGCCTTTAAATCTATGTGCAAGATGGACGGAAAGCGGAGCATTCTTGAATCTTACTCACACCTGAATCTTTTTCAAGGCAGGATTTGCAGGTAAGCCAGCTTGAACCTCCGCCCCGAAACGTTTATCATAATAATAAATCCGAATCTTTAGACCCACAAGCACTCGAATGGCGCCTCGTAAAAAACCGAAAAAAGTTCAAGCCCCCCTGTTGCTGCGTTTCCTTCCGGAATTCGCGCAGATTTTTGTTGCGCGCCGGATTATGGATGTTGCGGCTTCCATCTTTATGCTCGGCGGCGTGTTCATGCTCATCGCCCTGATGACCTACCATGCGGACGACCGCTCCTCCAGTGTTGCCCACAATAATCCCGATATACAAAATACGATGGGGTCTTACGGGGCCTATGTGTCTGATCTCCTGATCCAGTCTTTTGGCGCAGCATCATATCTGTTTGCTTTTTTTCCGCTGCTGTGGGGATTCTTTCTGTTCAGAAGACACAGCCTCAAGCCGTTCTCCTTAAGAATTATCACGTTCGGCATCGCTGTCTTTAGCGCTTCCCTTGCTCTGTCCATCATTCCGTCCCCTCCCTCCTGGCTCTATCCATGGGCTGGGGGGCCGATTGGCGGCATTATGATCAATCATTTACATGCCTCCCTTCCGTTTTCACTGTTTTATCCGCTTGCGCTTCTTACTCTGGCCACCAGCACACTTTTTGCTGCAGCATTTTCAAAAACCGAATCCATGGCTTTTGCACAAACCTGCCTGGGGGTTGCAAAAAAAACAGCTCAATCCGCCGTTGCCTCAGCCAGGCATTTCCTTGAGTGGGTGCAGCATTACAACGATCCCGTTTATCAGGCGACGCGTAAATCAAAAATCGTCACCGCACAAAAAACACAGGAAATCACCCTGAAAAAGGCGATGCCCAGCCCTGTCAATAAGAAGCCGGAACCGACAAACACGCCCATTGCGCCAACGATTAATCTTGCAAAGCCACCATCTGCGAAGAAGCCCTCTCAAAATAAATTACGCCTGTCACAGGATGAGGACTGGGAACTGCCGGATATTCATTTATTGCAGGATGTCCCTGAGCAGGATACTTCTGCCCTGTTTGACAAGGATGTATTGCGGCAAAATGCGGAAATGCTGCAAAATGTTCTGGCAGATTTCAACGTGCAGGGCGATATTACCGCCATCCATCCCGGCCCGGTGGTCACCCTGTATGAACTGGAGCCTGCGCCGGGCACAAAATCACAACGCGTAATCTCTCTGGCGGACGATATTGCCCGCTCCATGTCCGCCGTGTCCGTGCGTTGTGCGGTTGTGCCGGGACGGAACGTGATCGGGATTGAGATGCCGAACACCCGCCGCCAGACGGTCTTTATGCGCGAACTGCTGGAAACGAACGAAGTTGAGAAAACCAAGGCCACACTGCCCCTGATCCTTGGGAAGGATATTGGCGGCAAACCCGTCATTGGTGATTTGTCCAAGATGCCGCACTTACTGGTGGCCGGTACAACCGGCTCCGGGAAATCCGTGGCCGTCAACACGATGATCCTCTCCCTGATTTACCGTCTGCCGCCGGAAAAATGCCGCTTTATCATGATTGATCCGAAAATGCTGGAACTTTCGGTTTATGACGATATTCCGCACCTGCTCTCCCCGGTCGTGACGGAACCGGGCAAGGCGGTCGTCTCCCTGAAATGGACGGTTGCGGAGATGGAAGACCGTTACCGTTCCATGTCGAAGCTGGGCGTTCGTAATATTGAAGGCTATAACCAGCGCATCCGCGAAGCGCGCAACAAGGGCGAAATCCTGATGCGCAAAGTGCAAACAGGCTTTGACGCGGATACTGGCAAGCCAGTTTATGAAGAGCAGCCGCTAGACCTCATTGAGCTTCCCTATATTGTCGTGATTGTCGATGAATTTGCCGATCTGATGCTGGTTGCCGGGAAAGACGTGGAAAACGCCATCCAGCGCCTTGCCCAGATGGCACGGGCGGCGGGTATCCACCTAATAATGGCGACGCAACGTCCATCTGTGGACGTGATCACCGGCGTGATCAAGGCCAACTTCCCGACCCGGATTTCCTTTGCCGTGACCTCCAAAATTGACTCCAGAACGATTCTGGGCGATGGCGGCGCAGAGCAACTGCTTGGCATGGGTGACATGCTCTATATGTCTGGCGGCGGGCGCATCAACCGGGAGCATGGCCCGTTTGTCAGCGACGATGACGTGGAAAATGTCGTGACCTTCCTGAAAAGTCAGGCCGAACCGCAATATGTCACCGAAGTCACAGAAGGCGGGGATTACAGCGGCAGCGAAGTCATGGGCGCGATGTTTGGCGATGAGGGCGGCGACAAGGTTGATGAACTGTACGATGAAGCCGTTGCCATCATTGCGCGGGAGGGAAAGGCTTCAACCTCTTTTATTCAACGTCACTTACAAATCGGTTATAATCGCGCCGCCCGGATTATCGAGGAAATGGAACGGCAGGGCGTTGTGTCTCCGGCCTCCAAAACAGGCAAGCGGGAGGTACTGGTCGGGGACGCGTCCGGCTACCGTACCGGGACAGAGTAATCCGGCAATGCAAGAATTATTGAACATCGTACAAAATAATTTTATACTGGAGATGTCAACAGGAGAGAAAATCAATGGCACGCCGTAATGATCACGCACGGGATGAACTGGAAACATTAATCCTGGCCGCGGCGTCACGTCTTGTGGAAGAAAAAGGTTTTGAGGGCCTGACGGCTCGCGCCGTAGCCAAAGAAATTGGCTATGCGCCGGGAACGATCTACAATCTTTTTTCATCCATGGACGGTTTGTCCCTCGCGCTCAATGCGCGTACGCTTGAGGCGCTTGCAGAGGTTTTAAACGGCCCGTCCTGTCACAACCCGGACAAAACGCCGATGCAAAACATGAAAGCAATGGCACAGCTTTACTATGATTTTGCACACGACAACCGCGGGCTCTGGTTGATGCTGTTCATGCATCGCCTGCCCGAAGGTGAAAAGCTGCCAGACTGGTATCAGAAAAAAATAGACAGCCTGTTTCAACCACTGGAAGAGCTGCTCCAGCCCTACTATACGGCACGGCAGACCCAGAAACGAAAGATGGCCGCGCGGGTTCTGTGGTCGTCTGTCCACGGGCTTTGTTTTCTGGAAGAAACAGGCAAACT
>CAKZKV010000347.1 GCA_937124505.1 uncultured Alphaproteobacteria bacterium | reverse complement strand
AGGAATTTTCAAAAGAGGAAACGCCCTATATCAGTTTGCCGGACAGTACGAAAACGCCGCCGGAAGAATGGCAGGACTATGCACATCTGGCGCGGGTGCAAGAGTGGAGCACCCAGGATGATGGGGAGGCGGCATGAGCATTGAGCAACAAAGAACCACCGAAGAGGTTCGCCCGATTGACCCGAATGTCAAGCAATGGGCGGCCTCCAACCCGGAAGAAAATGTCTGGGTCTCCGCCTCTGCGGGGACGGGAAAAACCAAAGTCTTGACAGACCGTGTGCTGCGTCTGCTGCTGCCACGGCAAAACGGGGAACCGGGCACTCTGCCGCACCGCATTTTGTGCCTGACCTATACCAAAGCCGCAGCCAGCGAGATGACTCTGCGGATCAGTGAGCGTCTGGGGCAATGGGTGATTTTACCGGAAGAAGAATTGCGCGAGTCCTTGCGCAAAACAACCGGAAATTTGCCAACAGACGAGATAATGAGGGTGGCGCGGCAACTCTTCGCCAAAGTGGTGGACACACCCGGCGGACTGAAAATCATGACCATCCATGCCTTCTGCCAGTCGGTTCTGGGGCGCTTTCCGCTTGAGGCGGACATCCTGCCGCATACCAGTATTCTGGACGAGGCGAGCGCCCGGGATATGATCCGCGGAGCGCTGCTGAACATTGCAAAAGAGGCAAGAACAGAAGACAACGAATTTTCAAGATTAAGTGTTGAACTGGCGGAGACAACGCTGCGCGCACGGCTGCAGGACTGTCTGGGGGAGAGCGACCAGCTAAACAGTTTTTTTGAGGAATATGCTGATGACGCATCGCAGAGACAGGCCTTGCGGGAGGTTTATCACGCCGAAGATAAAAGCCGTGAAGCGTTGATCGAAGATTTTTGTGCCGATCTGGATGTTTTGGAACTGAGGAATTTTGCGGCGGCGTTGTCGCAAGGCTCAAAGACCGATCAGGGGCGGGCGGATATCCTGTTGCGCTGGTTATCTTCGGATTTGGACACGCAGCTAAAGAGCTTTCAGGATTTTTGCAGCGTTTTTATTTCCAGAAGCAGCGGCAAGGAAGTCCGCGCCCCGTCCAAAGGAACAATTGTTGCGCTTCCGGATGCAGAGGACGTGCAAAGCCGCTATGCAGACAAAATTCTCGATCTGGAAGACAAACTCAAGGCAGCAGAGCAAGTCAATCTGACAATGGATTTGTTACATCTGGCCAGAAATGTGCAGCAAAGATATGAGGCGCAAAAACAGGCCTTGGGGCTGCTTGATTATAACGACCTGATTTTGAAAACGTTAAAACTTTTGCAGTATGCACAAAAATCTGTGTCGTGGGTGTTGTATAAACTGGACGGCGGATTAGACCATATTCTGGTGGACGAGGCGCAGGACACCAACCCGGCACAGTGGGATATCATTTCCCTGCTGGCGCAGGAATTTTTTCAGGATCAGGGGGAGCGCAGATCGCCGCGAACCCTTTTTGTCGTGGGGGATGAAAAGCAGTCAATTTACCGCTTTCAGGGGGCGGCATTAGAAGAATTTCAGTATATGCGCTTTTCTCTGGCAGAAAAAGCGCGCGCCGCACGGGCAAGCTGGCGCAATGAGAACTTGCAGATTTCGTTCCGTTCCACGCGCAGCGTTCTGGCGTTTGTAGATGCAGCATTTTCACATGATGCCATGCGTAAGGATATCGGCGTTCCGGATCATGAGGAATTAGAGCATTTATCACACCGCTACAGACAGGCCGGACAGGTAACGCTATGGCCGCTGATACAGGCTGAGAAAGATCAGACGCCGCAACAAAACTGGGAGTTGCCTGTGACTGTCCGTGACATTAAAACGCCAAAAGCGCAGCTAGCAGAGCAGATTGCCGGAACGATTAAGCAGTGGATTGATGAAAAACGCATCCTGCCGTCGAAAAATGCGCCCATCCGGCCAAAAGACATCATGGTGCTGGTACGCAGCCGCGACGCATTTGTTGATCTGCTGGTGCGGGCACTTAAAACGCGTTTTATTCCGGTCAGCGGTGCGGATCGGCTGATCCTGAATCATCATATCGCGGTGCAGGATTTATTGTCTCTGGCAAAATTTGTGCTGCAGCAAAAAGACGATTTGTCTCTGGCGGAAATTCTAACATCACCTTTTGTGGGGCTGGACGGTCAGGAGCTGGAAGATATGGCTTATGGCCGGCAAAAAAAACCGTTATGGCATGTTTTGAGGGAAGCCAGACCTGATTTGGCAAACTGGTTTGAGGACTTGCAACAAAAAATCGTTTCTTCTCCCTTTACTTTTTTCTTTGAAGTTCTGAACGCGCCTTGCCCATGCAATCATGTGAGTGGTCTGCGTGCGCTCCGGCAACGGCTGGGGGAAGATTGTCTGGACGTGATTGATGAATTTCTGACGTCTGTACAGGCCTATGAACGGGAACACGTCCCAACGTTGCAGGCGTTTATCGTGTGGCAGCAGGCACAAAACCCAATTGAGATCAAGCGCGAGTTTGATGCACAAGGAGACATGGTGCGGATTATGACGGTTCACGGTGCCAAGGGATTGCAGGCGCCGATTGTCTTTTTGCCGGATGCGCTGCGCACGATGAGTGCCATTAAAAACAAAATTCCCAGAGTTTTGATGCCCCGCCGCTCCGAAGCGCCCGTCCCCATGTGGTCACCAAGAGGTGCTGCCGATTGCCGGGCCTATACAACATATCTGGATAAAATTGCTGCACAGGAAACAGCGGAGTACAAGCGGCTTTTTTATGTGGCCGCAACGCGTGCGGAAGATGAATTAATTATCTGTGGGGCGCAGCAAAAAACCGAGCCGAATGAAGAGTCATGGTATTACTACGCCAGGGCGGCTTTTGAAGAACTGGGAGGCGATGTTGAGGAAGAGGGTGGCCTTTATATCTATCGCCATGAGGGAACAGGCGCGCCGGATCGTGAAACTCAGACGGCTGTGCAGCAAAGAGAAGAATCTCCCCCCTTGCCGGAATGGGCTTACAACACGGCCCCGAAAGAACCGGAACCGGCCAGACCCTACAAGCCCTCCCGGCCATCGGAGAGTGATGTGGCGGTGTCGTCACCATTGCAGCAAGACGATCAATATCGTTTCCGCCGCGGCCTTGTGACCCATACTTTGTTACAATTTCTGCCAAACCTCCCGGCGGAAAAAAGGGAATTGGCCGGGCGGGCGTTTCTGGAGGGACAGGCGCAGGATATACCCGAAAAAGCCCGCAGCAGCATTTTGTCTGAAACCCTTGGATTGATGCATGAAAGTACCTTTGCGGATATTTTTGCATCCGATGCGCAGGCGGAGGTGTCGGTGAGTGGATATCTGCCATCCGGGCGCTTGATCAGCGGGCAAATAGACCGTTTATTGGTGAGAAAACAGGATGTTTTGATTATTGATTATAAGACGAACCGCCCACCACCCGCGCAGGAAAAGGACGTGCCACTGCTTTATAAAAACCAGATGAAGGCTTATAAGGACGCGATGCAGGCGATCTATCCGGACAGGAACGTACGCTGTGCGTTATTATGGACCTACAGCCTGCAACTAATGGAACTGGAAAATTTATAAAAAACAGGGCATGAAAGGCGGCTTACTCTTGACGAAGGGCACTCCCGCGCCATACTTATAATATATAAGATTCCTGTTATTTATATAGAAAGGTTAGGTCAAGTATGTCTACACATCATGTGACAGATAATAATTTTGAAGAAGAAGTCCTGAAAGCCAGCGGCCCGGTGGTCGTCGATTTCTGGGCGGAATGGTGCGGGCCTTGTAAGGCATTGTCACCTTTGGTGGATGAACTGGCAGCGGAAAAATCCAATGTCAAGGTCGTGAAAGTCAATATTGATGAAGCGCCGCAGACCCCTTCAAAATATGGTATTCGCGGGATTCCGACGGTCATGGTTTTCAAGGATGGAGAAGTCGTGGATACGCGTGTTGGCGGCATGTCCAAACAACAATTGACTGACTGGGTCGATTCCGTCGTTTAAAAAAAGGCCTTGGTGCATAAATATAGATTTCTTTCTCTCAAACCTGTACTCTCCCGTCATTACACGGCGTGTCCGTGTAATCTATGGATTGTACGCATAAAGAGTGCAATGACGCCGGATTGAGGCATGTTTGTCTATATTTATGCATTAAGGCTAAAAAAGAAGAATTCATATCAAAAGCCCCTCAAAATATTTTGAGGGGCTTTTTTAATTTTGTGTATTGTCTGGCGTTAAAAAATC
>CAKZKV010000346.1 GCA_937124505.1 uncultured Alphaproteobacteria bacterium | reverse complement strand
GATTTATCACTGGATGGACAATCTGATTTCCATTGGCTTTGTCACCGCGCTGGACTATCAAAACCCCTATCTCTCCCCATATGAGGAAATGCAACGATTCAAGACCCATCCTGAGATCAAACAGCTGCTGGAAGGGGGAAAACGGATTTCTTATGGCGCAAGAGCCTTGGTCGAGGGCGGTTTACAATCCCTGCCAAAACTGACCTTTCCGGGCGGTCTACTGGTCGGTGATGCCGCCGGGTTCCTGAACGTGGCAAAAATCAAAGGCAATCACACGGCCATGAAAAGCGGCATGCTGGCTGCGGATACCCTGATCTCCCGGCTTGATAACAAGACAAAATACGGTGAGCAGTTCACCAAGTATGAAGAGCGCTTCAAAAAATCATGGGTTTACAAAGAGTTATATAAAGTCCGCAATATCCGTCCAGCTTTCCAGAAAGGTCTGTGGATGGGGCTGGCGAATGCGGTATTCCAGACCCTTGGCGGCTGGAGATTGCCTTACACCCTGCAACACGCACACCCTGACCATGCGGCCCTGAAACCGGCGGGCGAAGTGGAAAAAATTGATTATCCCAAACCGGATGGCATTTTAACATTTGACAGGTTGACCAGTGTACAGCTTTCCAATACCTATCATGAGGAAAACCAACCCTCACACCTCAAAATTAAAGATGCCTCTGTTCCGGTTGCTGTCAATTTGCCCCAATATGCCGGCCCCTCGCAACGTTATTGCCCAGCAGCGGTTTATGAATTTGTCGAGGAAGCAGGCGCGACAAAATTCGTCATAAACGCCCAGAATTGTGTACACTGTAAGACATGCGATATAAAAGATCCGTCGCAGAATATCGTCTGGACAGTTCCACAAGGGGGCGGAGGGCCGAATTATACGAGCATGTAGTCTGGAAACTAGAAAAAGGAAGCGAAAAAGAATGAAACTATTGCAATTACTGACAGTGACATCCCTGCTTGCCTCTGGCGCGGTTTTTGCTGCGGACATTCCTTTTCCCAAACAGCATGAACTGAATAATAAGCCTGTTCGGGTAGAAAATAAATTTATCCCGCTCAAGCTTCTTGGCCCCAGACCGGGATTTGCGGGCTACTATCTCGCTGCACAGCATGCACAATCAGAAGAAGACTGGCAGACGGCGAATTACTATTTCGATATTGTATCGCGGAAAGACCCCGCTAATATAGACCTGAAACGCCGGACGATGGTGATCTCCATGGGGGCCGGAGACCTTGATATGGCCGCTGAATATGCTTCTGACATCATCGACGGGTCCCCCGGAGAGTCGCTTGCAACCCTGTTCCTGAGCGCTTATGACGTTACACAGCAGAATTACAAGAAATCCCTGCAAGAACTTGCTGCTATGGAAGATGGCGGCATGTCCCGTTTTGCCGTTCCTTTGATACGGGCATGGACGAAAGCACACCTCGGCCAGTTTGATATCTCCGATTTCAAACCCCAATCACTTGATGCCTTCCATGCCGCACTGTTAGGGCATTTCCTGAACGAAGATACCAAAAGTCTGGAATTCCTGAACAAAGTCAGAAAAATTTCCCATAACGAGCCATCATTAAAACTGGCAGATGCTTACCTTGTGTTGGGAGAATATGAAACGGCACAGGAAATTTATGAAGATTTGGCAAAAACACAACCAAGCGCTTCTGTTGATATCCGTCTGGATTATCTCAAAACGAAAAAAGATGCTCTTAAACCGCCATTTCTGGAAGAGATTTCTGCCGCACAAGGGCTTGGGATGGCTTATATAGACATGGCCAAAATCCTGTATGCAGAAGAAAGCACTGATAGCGCTCGCATCTTCACACAGATCGGCCTGAGTGTCGCGCCGGATTTGGAAGACGGCCATATTTTACTGGCTAAAATTTACACAGAAAGCGGACGCTTTTCCGAAGCCGTCAGCCATTACAGAAAAATTTCGCCACAAAGCCGTTACGCCACTGACGTCCAGTTAAAAATTGCAGAAATTCAGGAAAGTGTCGGCCAACTGGATAACGCGATCACAGGGCTGGAAGGACTCTATGAGAAAAAACCGCATATAGATCTTCTGGTTCAGGTCGGTGATATTTTCAGACGCGCACAAAATTATGCCTCTGCCGTGGAATACTACAACCGCGCCCTGAACAATCTTGGGAAAGAAACACCGGATGACTACTGGTTTCTGTATTATGTGCGCGGCATTGCACAGGAACGTCTGGGAGACTGGAAAAAAGCCGAAATTGATTTCATGAAAGCTTTGGCCTACAGGCCCAATGACCCGTTCGTCCTCAATTATCTGGCGTATGGCTGGGCAGAGCGAAACGAAAACCTGAGTAAATCTCTGGAATTTCTGGAAAAAGCGGTTTCCCGCCGCCCGATGGACGGTCATATTCGCGACTCTCTGGGCTGGGTTCTATACAAACTCGGGCAGTTTGAGAATGCCATTGACCCTCTGGAAAAAGCGATTTCCTACCTGCCTTATGACCCGATTGTAAATGAACATCTGGGAGATGCCTATTGGCAGGTTGGCCGTAAACGTGAAGCGTTATTTCAATGGCAGCGCGCCCTCAATCACGTTGAGGAAGGCGATGAAACCGTTGATGTTAAAAGGTTACGCGAAAAACTGATCAGCGGACTTCCCGTTGAAAGGAATGTTCTGGCCGCCGAAAATAAAGTCACTGATTAATTTTTTAGAGAATCTCATGTCCTCGAAACTTCTCGACCATCCAAAAGCCCTGTGCAACCGCTTGCGTCACATTGCTATAGAGGCCGGAAACATCACGCTGAAGCACTTTGACGATAGTGGCTGCCTGCATGACAGCAAACAGGACGGCAGCCCTGTGACATTGGCGGATCAGGAAGCGGAGGCTTATATCAAAGATGCCCTGAAAGAGGTGCTGCCGGACATTCCCTTTATTGGCGAAGAAGCAAAAGCAGAAAATACCTGCGACAAAATCGGTGAGTCTGAGTATTTCTGGCTGGTTGACCCTCTGGACGGCACCAAAGAATTTATCTCCGGCAGCGGCGAATATACCGTCAATATTGCCCTGATCCACCGGGGAGCCGCCGCTCTTGGCATCGTTTATGCGCCGTATATAGGAGAACTCTACGGCGCTTACGGGCCGGGAACCGCCTTTAAATGGCGTGAGGAAAGTGGAAAAGAAACTGAAATTTCCGTGCGGGACATGCCGTCAAACGGCATCACCGTGATTGCCAGCAAGTCCCACGGCGGCGGCGAACAACTTGACCGTTTTCTGGAAAAATTCAAGGTCAATAAGATGATCAAACGCGGCAGTTCTTTAAAAATCTGCGCTATTGCCGCTGGCAAAGCAGATCTGTACCCTCGTTTTGGCCCGACCTGCGAATGGGATACCGCCGCCGCGCAGGCCGTTCTGGAAGGTGCTGGCGGATGTCTGACAGACGCACACACAGGAGAGCGCCTGACCTATGGCCATAACCGGAACCATCAATGGCTCAACCCGGAGTTTATCGCCAGCGGCTTTCTGATCGACTTTTAGCGTTTCCAGTCCTGATACCATTCCACAAACTTTGGAATCCCCTCTGAGATCGGCGTTTTCGGGTCATAGCCGAGAACCTCTCGTGCCGGATCAATATCCGCATAGGTCTCTTTCACATCCCCCTGCGCCATCTCACAGAGTTCCCGGACGGCTTTTTTCCCAACGCTTTGCTCAATCACATCTATAAAATCCAAAAGTTTTTCGGAACGGTTATTTCCCAGATTGAACAGGCGGTGCGGTGCACCCCCGATTGTATAGGCATCTCCTTCTTGTGGAACGGCGTTCATCACGGCCAGAATACCCGCGACAATATCATCAATCCATGTAAAGTCCCGGCGCATATCTCCCTGATTAAAAATCCTGATCGGCGTGCCTTCGAGAATATTTCTGGTAAAGGAGAAATAGGCCATATCAGGGCGTCCCCAAGGCCCGTAAACCGTAAAGAACCGCAAACCTGTTGCGGGAATGCCGTATAGATGTGCATAGCTCTGCGTCAGCAACTCCCCTGCCCGCTTGGTCGCCGCATACAGAGAAACCGGCTGTTCCACAGGGTCTTCCGTTGAAAAGGGCAGTTTCGTATTGGCCCCATATACAGAAGAACTGGACGCATAAACAAAATGCTTTAATTTTCCAGCTTCCTGAAGCTTTCTGGCGATTTCAAGCATCACCATTTGTCCGTCCAGATTGGAACAGGTATAGGCCTGCGGGTTTTCTATGGAATAGCGCACACCCGCCTGCGCCGCCAGATGAATCACCAGATCAATATCACCATGGCGTTCCATGATGTCATTCATGGCCTTCTCATCTGCAATATCTGCCTTGTAGAAGGTAAAGCCGTTCCGCCCGTCCAATTGTTTTAATCTGCCGTGCTTGAGAACAGGATCGTAATAATCATTGATGTTATCAACCCCAATGACTTGCTCTCCGCGTGCCAACAAGGCCTGCGCCGTGTGAAACCCGATAAATCCTGCTGCACCTGTTAATAGAATCATAGTGCCAGTTTAAGAGGTTTGAACCGCTTTGGCGAGAAGGATATAGTCATTCACGCTTAAATCTTCCGCCCGGAGCGTTTCATCAAGCCCGGCTTTTGTAATAGCTGGCAGGAATTTCTTTAGAGATGAGCGGATCATTTTCCGGCGCTGGTTAAAAGCGGCGGCAACGATTTCCTCCATCACTTTAAAATCAGGCACTTCACCCTCCAACGCTTTTGGAACCAGATGCACAATCGAAGATGTGACTTTCGGCGGCGGCACAAAGGCAGAGGGAGGAACATCAAATGCAATCGACGCCTCACATAACCACTGCGCCATCACAGCAAGACGCCCATATGCTTTTGATTTTGGCACCGCGATAATGCGCTCCGCCACTTCGCGCTGGAACATCAGGGTCATGGAACGGTAGCAGGACGGAGTTTCCCTGATCTGCCGCAACCATTTAATTAAAAGAGGTGTAGCGATATTGTAAGGCAGGTTGGCAATAATCGCGCGCTGCAAATTCGGTTCATATCGGGTCAAATCTGTAGTCAATGCATCAACCTGCACCAGGGTCAGTTTTTCACCTGCCACGTCAACCAGACTTTTCAACGCCTCTATGGCCCGGGGGTCATATTCCAGTGCCGTTAAATGGTTGGCACCACCTCTTAAAATGCTGCGGGTCAATCCGCCCGGACCGGGACCGATTTCAAAGACATGCGCATCACTAATCTGTCCGGCAGCGCGGACGATTTTGTCTGTCAAATTCTGATCGAGAATAAAATTTTGCCCCAGAGACTTTTCCGCCCTGAGGCCATGCGCGTTGATAATGTCCCTGAGAGGCGGAAGCTGGGAAAGCGCTTTATCCACGGAATTCGATAAATGCGCCGGATTTCAGATCCATCAGGTGACGCGCCTGCAAACGACCGAGGCGTTCATTACCGATTTTATTCAAGACCTGATCACGGCTTGGAAGATTGTTTTTGAATTTCGGATTTTCCTGCAAGCGTTCCAGTTCTGCGTCGATATCATAATCGCTGACATTCACCTGCGGACGCAGTTCTTTTTGCACATATTTTCCCCAAGCAATTTCACTGCGCACCTGATCCTCAAGGGTATTACGCGGAATCCCCTGAGCTTTTAAAACATTCTGAAACTGCTCCACAGAGAAGTTATTCTGCTGGGCGATGCGGCCAATCCCTTCCTCAATTTCCTGCGGGGTTACATCAATACCGCCCTCTTCTGCAGCCTGCCGTTTCAGGGCTTCATCAATCAGCATATTCTCAATTTGCGGTAACAACTTTTGACGATTTTCCGGCGTATTCGGAATACCTGAAGACGCCATAATCAGCTTCATCCGTTCCTTCACCTGCAGATCGGAAATCATATGGTCATTCACAACCAGAGAAATTCCCATTTCAATAGAATATGCTGACGATGCGGGCAAAACACTCAATCCGCAAAAACAAATCATAAGAAAGAAATATCTAACCATCATTCAGTCTATATCACGCTGCTTTATGAGATGCAAACCCTCCGCCGGGCTGATATCTTTCAAGATATTTCGGCAGAACGATTGTCATCATCGTGGCTTCAATGCCAAGATCTTTCAGCCCCAGAGCATCAGAATTCATCACATTGTCTGTTTTCAGGCTTTCAACCTGATCCGTTGTCAGAAGCGGATTCGGTATAAGCTGCAGGAAGGCGGCTTCAAGTTTGGCAACCGCATAAGGCAATGTCACCAGAGAACGCCGCCGTTTTGTGTATGTCATCAAAAGTTTGTAGATGTCCCTGAAGCTGACCGTTTCCGGTCCGGCCAGTTCAAAAATGTGCCCTTGTGCTTCCTTATGGGTCAAAGACGTCACAACCGCCCGTGCAACATCCCCGACATAAACCGGCTGGAATTTGGTATGCCCACCCCCGATGAGCGGCAGGAACGGCACATAACGCGACAGCTCCGCAAACATATTAAAGAAGCGGTCATCTTCCCCGAAAATCACAGACGGGCGGAGGATGACGGCTTTCGGGAAGTGTTGCAAGACCTCCTGTTCTCCTGCCAGTTTGGTATGCGCGTATTTCGATGTTCCGCGTTCGCAAGCCAAAGCAGAAATATGAACAAAGCTTTTGATATTCTCTTCAGCGCAGACCGTTGCAATTCTTTTTGGGAAATCTACATGCGCCCTCTGGAAATCCCCTTTCCGCTTTTCATAAAGAATACCGACACAATTCACAACATAATCACATCCGGCAATCGCCTGCTTGATGCTACTTTCCGTATAATCACAAGCCACAGGAACAATCTGCCCGACGGCTCCAGCCGGTTTCAGGAAATAAGCGCTTTCAGGGATGCGCGTGGCAACCTTGATCTGCATCCCCAGTTTTGCGAGATCACGCACCACCTGCCGCCCCACAAAACCGGTTCCACCAAAAATAACTGCTGTTTTGCTATCAATTGACATACTTGAAAAGCTAGGCCTTCCTGTGATACTCTTCAAGACAAATATTATTTACATATATTAAAAATGACTGGTTTTGCAAAATCCCTGACCCTGCCTGCCACGCTCATCGGCGCTCTGGCCAGTGCGACAACGGCGTTTGCGGAGAGTACGCACCCCATAGCAGAACCCTCCGCTTCCCATGCCTGCACCATTCAGAATAACGTCCTGACATTTAACGTTCCTTATGGTGATGCGGAAGGCAGCACGATCACGATTGATCTCGGAGCTGATACAGATCGTCCTGTCACATTTAACGGCGAAACCCTTATTTTAAAACAGGAAATGGCCTCTCCGGGTTCTGCCGCCCTTCAACAAGCCTATGGAGAGGGAACAGTAGATCAGGCCTATCTCGCCAATAAAGGTATCTTTGACGGGTATGAGGATCACTATAAATTCGTTATTATGCCGGCAAGAGGTTTGGATCTTAGCCAGCCCGGACAGTTTCTGTCCATCGGCCTGCCAGATACGGATCATATTGATCATGTAGAGTTCACAACAACGATAGATGGTCGTCTTGATGGTGGTGATGACGATTACAGAATCATAAACTGTACAGGCGAAACCGGGCAACTGGCGTTGGCCCCGTCCCCCTAGAGCAAACAGCGTTTATTTTCAGGCAGGCGCGAGGGGCGAAGCGTACAAAACGTACGTGAGCGACGAAGAAACGCACATGAAAAGGAACGATGAATGTTCTAATCCTCAAGCTT
This sequence comes from uncultured Alphaproteobacteria bacterium, assembly GCA_937124505.1. Classification (GTDB taxonomy): domain Bacteria; phylum Pseudomonadota; class Alphaproteobacteria; order Micavibrionales; family Micavibrionaceae; genus JACKIP01. The sequence continues at coordinate 280 of CAKZKV010000346.1, read as the reverse complement.
TTCTACAAAGGCATCCATAATCCGCTTATGGCCATGCGGCGCGTCAAACTGAATATCCAGTTTCCGTCCGTCTATATTAATCACTTCGCCTTTCCCGAAGCTCTCATGAAAAACACGGTCGCCGCGCCGATATGACGCACGGGTGACCCGTTTTTGCGTCGAATACGCTCCCCCGACAGGCGCAGGCGTTCCCCGAAAACGGTCTTTCGCAGGGACATCAGGCCTGAGCGAAAATCCACTGGAATCCCAATGTTTCGAGCGTCCGGGGCCATACATGCCT
>CAKZKV010000345.1 GCA_937124505.1 uncultured Alphaproteobacteria bacterium | reverse complement strand
TAACTTTCGCCAGCTCATGACGGAACTGTCCGATATTGAGAATAAAATCGCTGCGGCCCGCCGCTTCTTCAACTCTGCAACGAATGAATACAATACATACGTTGAGCAATTCCCGAATAACCTGATTTCGAAACCGTTCGGATTTAACAAAGAAGCGTTCTTCGAACTGGAAGATCATCTGGAAGAACAAATCCGCAAGGCGCCGGAAGTGAAATTTGATTAATGCCCCCCCGCTCGGCAGGACTACAAACCCACATCTGGAATAACAACCTGAAGTCATTGATCCTTCTGGGGATATATCCCTTTCTGATCATGTTTCTGGTCTGGCTTTGTGCCCTTGTTACAGGAGCCATGACCACATCTCACCCCACATATGGTTCAAATGATAATGCTCTCATGGTCGATTTCGCCAATAATATCCTTTATGAATATTGGCCTGCGATTACAGCGATTGTTGCCATCTGGTTTTGCATTTCCTACTTTTTTCATACCAGCATGATTGCGAAAATGTCGCATGCCCATCCCGTCACCCGTCTGGAAGAACCGGAACTTTATAACCTGCTGGAAAACCTGTGTATTGCCGAAGGCATGACCATGCCAAAATTCAATATCATTGAAAGCCACGCCCTGAATGCCTTTGCCAGCGGGATCAACGACAAGACCTTTACCGTGACTCTCACACGTGGCCTGATCAACCGCCTATCCAAAGAAGAGCTGGAAGGCGTGATCGCCCATGAACTGACCCACATCAAAAACCGGGACGTGCGCCTGCTGATGATTACCATTGTTTTTACCGGAATGGTCGGACTCGCCGCGCAACTGGTCTGGAGCAGCGTGCGCTATAACCTCTATTTTGGCCGCAGCCGTGACCGCAAAGGCGGCGGTGTGTTGCTGCTGCTTGCGATTGCCGCTATTTTATGGATCGGGTATATGGCCACTCTCCTGATGCGCTTTGCACTTTCCCGCAGGCGGGAATACATGGCCGATGCCGGAGCCGTTCAGATGACCAAAAACCCGGAAGCCATGATTCGCGCCCTGATGCGAATTTCCGGTCGTGATCAAATCCCCGGAGCCACGGCGGATATTGCCTTTATGTGCATCGAAAACACAGCTCCCTTTATGGGCATTTTTGCAACGCATCCACCGATTGAAAAGCGCCTGCAAGCTATTAGTCACACAACCGGCACGCCCATTCCGGAGAGCCTGCCGCCTGTTTCGCAGAGGTCTTTACCATCAGAACGTCGCAATCCCTGGCTGCCTAAAGAACGTGCATTCAGAAACAAAAACCATAAACAGGAATAATTTAGTCCTGTTAATTGCACGAGTACTTGAAAATCTGGTATATTTAAGTATATCTATATGGTAAGGAATACATTCAGTTTTAACTGCATACTTCAAATAAAGGAGACAAAAAATTATGCAACCAAATCGTTTTGACAATGTAGAAAGCCGCAGTTCGGTATCTTATGATGCCGGCCTTCGCGCTCATTTCGGACGTGTTTACAACATGATGGCCCTTGGCCTGGTTGTAACCGGCCTGATCGCATATGTCACATCCCAGACACCGGCACTGTTCGAACAAATTCACGGAACCTGGCTCGGGATCATCGTCGCGCTGGCGCCACTGGGAATCATCTTTTTCGGTCTGACACCACAACGTGTCATGACCATGAGCATGGCAGCTGTTAACGGCCTGTACTTTGGCCTGACGGCACTCATCGGCTTGTCCATGTCCTACGTTTTCGTCGCCTATACAGGTGAGAGCGTGGCACGCGTGTTCTTTATCACGGCGGCAACTTTCGGCGCTATGTCTGTCTGGGGATATACAACCAAATCAGACCTGTCCGCCATGGGATCTTTCCTGATGATGAGTATGATCGGTCTGGTCATCGCAGTCGTTGTTAATATGTTTTTAGGCTCCAGCATGCTGGGGTTCATCATTTCAGCTGGCGGTGTCCTGATCTTCACACTGATGATTGCCTTTGACACGCAAATGATCAAGTCCATGTATCACCCGGCAAATGGTGCGGATGTGAACCAACGGATGGCATTAATGAGTGCGCTCAGCATGTATCTCAATGTCATTAACCTGTTCCAGTTCCTGCTGGCCATACTTGGTAACCGCGAATAAAAAAAGATATTAAAAAAAAGCCCGGCTTGCCGGGCTTTTTTCATTGCTCTTGGCCATTAAATTTTTTAATTTTACTTATGGTTGATGATCTATATAAAAATACAATCCTGACAGACATCGTCGGTCACAATAGAGGTTCCGAGCAGACACAGCTTAACTCGAAAGCGAATCTGGAAAAATTTATCCGCCCTCTCGACGAAATCGAAAAAGAAGCCATTACAAATGCCATTGCACTTTGTGAGGGAAATGTTCCTAAAGCCGCCGTATATTTAAACGTGGCGCCTTCCACCATCTACAGAAAAATAAAACAGTGGGAGAAAACGCTTGCAAAAGACTCGGGAGATGAGTAACTTCTTTTTTCGTTGGGGCCGTAGCTCAGCTGGTAGAGCGCTACAATGGCATTGTAGAGGTCGGCGGTTCGAGACCGCTCGGCTCCACCATTTTTTATCTCCTGTATTTATTCTTCAACCAAAAGACAAATTACAATGCTATTTACAAAAAATAACTAGCATTTTTTTTATAAATATATTAGGTTTCGCTCGTATTTTAGTCGATCCTGTATTGACCGAAAAAATAAAAATACACATTTTTTAATATTACAATTTAAGTAGAGGAGCTTTTTATGAAATCAGCATTTTTAACAACAACAGCAGTTGCAGCAACAGCAACAGCACTTACTTTTACACCTGTTCCTGAGGCAGAAGCAGGATTGATCGAATATAAGGGAACAGCCGAAGTAGAATGGACCGATGGCGGCAATGTTGCAACCGTTTTCCAGCCAGGGGACAAAATCAACTTCTTATTTTCATTTGATGATGGATTAACAGATAGCGCAGCACCAGACTTTGCAGGTCGCTATGATCCTGCCTCCCTTCAAATGACATTCGACACAGCCACAGGAATTATTTCTGATGAAAATGCGATCATAACCGTTCTGGATGGACAACCTGACAGTCTGAATTTCCCCACTGGCACGTATCCAACAACCATCGACAGATTTTTGATCAATGCGCAAGACCCTCTGGCTTTTGAGCAAGATGGCCTTCCGAATCTTCTGAGCGCAAGTGTTATTCTGGAAGATTATACAGGGGGTGTTTTCTCTAGTGATGCCTTACCAACACATTCCGACCTGGCTGATTTTGATAGACACGAGCTTTACTTTACATTCGCTCCATTCTCTCCATCAACGGACCCGTCTGATTATGGCAGAATGAGAGCCGAAATGACAAGCCTTGATACGAAAGCAGTTCCAGAGCCAGGAACTGCTTTACTTATAGGTGCAGGCATAGTCGGGCTAGGCTTCGCAGCTAGCCGCAAGAAAGATTCAGAGGCTCCCTCTGCGGCTCCTGCAAATGACGATAATGGCCCAAGCCTTTCTGCTTAAGCTAATTTATTAAAAACAAATTCCGTTGAACCTGACTCGATGAAAAAAGCGAGTCAGGTTTATTTTTAAATCCCCCCACCCGCCTTGATCAGCTCAAGACACGACCACCGCATGTTTTGCTTCATCTATTTTCAGACAAATTTTATTTTCTGTAAGAATACTTGTATTTTAATTTTATTTATTTTATAAAACCAAAAACTAAACAAAATTAAAAACTAATCAGGTTTTTTAAACAATTTTAAAAGAGGAGTATATTATGAAAGCAGATTTTTTAACCACAACAGCATTAGCAGCCACAGCAGCAACAGCACTCATTCTCACGCCTGTTCCCGAAGCACAAGCAGGACTGATCGACTATCAAGGAACCGCCACAGTAGACTGGGCCACACCAGCCATTCAAGGTGACTTTCAACCCGGTGATCTGATTGATTTTCAGCTTTCCATTGATCTTAAAACGCCAGATAGTGAGTTTGGAAATGATGCTTTGGGGCGATATGACCATGCGGCCTCCATTGCGTATAATATCGGCCCACATACAATTTTCGATATGAATGCCGATATTACCATCATAAACGATGAGGCAACGTCTTATCCTGACACTATTTTTATTGATGCAATGGATCCTCTGGCTTTTTTATCCTCAGGTCTGCCCGCCCTTGATCATGTCGAGATCACGTTTGAAGACCCGACCCAAACAGCATTAGACAGCGATGCCTTGATTCCAGGCATAATGGATTTCAATGCCTACTCCGTACGTGACGTTTTCTTCCTGTTCAGTGATTATAATATGGCAGGTGCAACCATTACGGAATTTCACGAAGTCACGACGCCAGCCGTCCCCGTCCCGGCAACACTTGCTTTAATCGGCATCGGACTTGCCGGACTCGGTGCTGCGAGAGGCCGTAACAAAGATACAGATGCGCCCTCGACTGCATCTGCGCAGGATGCAAATACACCTGCCCCAGTTGTCTAAAATAATCCCCCGCCGCATGTTCCAGCCGTTCCCGTTCCTCAGTGCTCAGGCGCAGGGAAAACGGCAGCGGGGTTTTGGCTTTCCTGCGGCGAGACGGTTTGCCGACTACACTGGCGAAAGCGGGTTGTGCTTTTGTCAGGGACTTGATGCTGGAGATGGGGCATGGCTCCATCCCCGGCAATTCGTGCTCAATCGGCTTTAGCTGTGCTTCCCAATCATCCAGAACCTCGAAGACAGAGTTCGAAAACTCTCCCGACAGATCCACTATTCACTTTCTTCATTGAAATTTCTCAGGAAAAATAATTCAGAATGTCCATACGACCATGCGGAATGCCGAGGATACGGTTTTCTGATGTTTCGATTTTATAAAACAGAATGTGTTTTTCAATCACAATACTGCGATATCCTGTTTTAATGTCATTGCGTTCTCGTCCAATTTCAGGATTTTCAAGCAGATCGTAAAAAGCACCTTCTATTTTGCCAAGATAAATATCAGCTTGTTTAGCACCCCAACTTTGCAATGAATAGCTGCGGATATCTTTTAAATCCCGCTGCGCTTGCGGGGAAACAACAATGCGATATTTAGACATTATGAACGAATACCATCAAAGAAAGAGGACACATCTTCTTTGTTTTCCAACGTAGAGCCCTGAGCGTTTGCAATCTCGTTTTCACCTGTTTGCAAATGCATACGCAAACGATCCAGTTTCATCTGCATAACGATATCCTGATTCATCTCCATAAAGCGCAGAGCCTCACGAATAACTTCACTGGCATTATTATAAAGCCCTGATTCAACTTTATTTTTAATAATGTCTTCAAGCTCCGGCGTTAAAGATACGTGCATGATGTTACCTCATAATTGACCCTATTCATTATACAAACATTATCAATCTTTGTATATGTATTTAAATTTCTACGCATTCCTTTAGGGAGATTTGAATATTTTCGTCCGTTTTTATACAAAGCCGATTAAATTTCTCAATCATTTCAGGAAGCTCACGGCAAGTTGAATAAAAAAGCTCTGGATCAAAGCGTATGAAGGATGGCCAGAAATGTAATTCATTAGAACAATTTCCAGGTTCCCAGATTCCGTCCATCATCGGATTATGAATAGATAAAAGACAATCGACATCATTTGGATTTTCTGTTTCAGAATTAACCATACTTCCAAAAATATAAGCACGAAAACTCCAGCCTTTTTCTTTAATGGCCACTAACTCATCGTTCAAAAGACCGATCAAATACCGTCTTTTTTCGGAGCAACCATATTTCTTCATAAATTGATCCATATGCATGGCGTAACTTATAGCAAGATTATTTACAGTTACGACCGGAGAAGTACATCACGTAAACTCTACACTGCTGCGTCCATAGGCTTTGTTTTGGAACGCTTGGTCATCAGCTTGTTGAGCGCATGAATGTAGGCCCGTGCGGAGGCGACCAGCGTATCTGCGTCCGCCCCCTGCCCGTTCACAGTTTTCCCGTCTTCTTCCAGACGCACGGTCACTTCCGCCTGCGCATCCGTGCCGCCTGTCACGGCATGCACCTGATACAGTTGCAACGTGGCGCCTTCGTGCGGACAAGCCTCCCGAATAGCCTTGAAGATGGCATCCACCGGGCCGTTGCCTTCCGTTTGAACTGTTTTTTCTTCTCCTTCAATCTCAAGAGTCAGTTCAGCGATTTGCGGCCCTTTCGTGCCAGCCTGCACCTGCAGACCAACGAACTGGATTTTATCATGCTCGGTCGCGACCTCATCTTCAATTAAGGCAATGATATCATCATCATGCAGCTCTTTTTTCTGATCCGCCAGTTTCTTGAAACGAGCAAACAAGTCCTGAAAGGCGTTATCTCCCAGTTCATAACCCAGTTCTTTCAGCTTTTCTTTCAGAGCATGGCGCCCGGAATGTTTTCCTAAAACTAAATTGGATTTTGTCAGCCCCACAGATTCCGGCGTCATGATCTCATAGGTTTCCGCGTGCTTCAACACACCGTCCTGATGAATGCCGCTTTCATGGGCAAAGGCGTTTGCTCCGACAATCGCTTTATTCGGCTGAACGTTAAATCCTATGGTCGTGGACAGAGTACGCGACATCTTGGTAATCATCGTCGTATCAATATTTGTGCCGTAGGGCATCAAATCATTTCGCACTTTCAAGGCCATAACCACTTCTTCTAAAGCGGCGTTTCCGGCGCGCTCCCCTATCCCGTTGATTGTACATTCAATTTGCCGCCCCCCGGCCTTGACCCCCGCCAGAGAGTTGGCCACCGCCAGCCCCAGATCATTATGACAGTGGGTTGAAATGATGGCTTTATCAATATTCGGCACTTTATT
>CAKZKV010000344.1 GCA_937124505.1 uncultured Alphaproteobacteria bacterium | reverse complement strand
AGAGGCCGGAGGTTCGAATCCTCTCACCCCGACCACCCTTCGCCCTGACGGGCTTCGGGTGGCTTACGCCAGTAAGGCGCCCGAAAACGTTAGAGCGAAGGCGTGTCATCCGAAGCTTCAGCGAAGGATGACGGCAAAGAAGGATTAATCAAAAATGTTCTATGTTTATTTGATCCAAAGCATTCAATTCCCTGAGCAACGATATGTTGGATTTACCGAGAATCTGAAATCACGACTTAAAGCTCATAATGCTGGAGAATCAAAACACACATCAAAATTTTGCCCTTGGAAACTTATCACGTATCATGCGTTCAAGGATAAACGAAGAGCACAGGAATTTGAACATTATCTAAAATCAGGTTCTGGAAAAGCATTTGCAAATAAAAGGTTTTGGTAATATGGACATTATTCAACTTCTCTCAGCCGCAGGTATTGGCGGCATTATAGGCAGCTTACTAACCACAGTGGCGCAAGCATGGCTCTCGCATAAATCTTATATCGTCAATCGAAATTTTCAGGAAAAGAAAGAAGCTTATATGGGATTACTGGAAGCATACCGCATAGCTTGTTTAAAGTCTGGACAAAATGAAAAAAATAACTTTGCTTATTGGGCAGTGCGTTGTGATCTTGTGGCACCAAAAGAAATAAGACTTTTCATTGAGCAAATGAAAACACAAGACCATAAACAACAAAATGTGGCTTTTGAAAAAATTAGACAATTAATGCGAAAAGATTTAGGTGTACAATTAACCGATTAAATGATTGCCCTTCTAATCAGTTCGTAAACTATCTACTCCTACAGACTTCAGGGGATTTACTTCTCCAAAATCCCGGCAATTTGCGCGGAGATTTCTTCAATCGCCTGCATCCCGTCAATTTCACGAATCAGGTTTTTGTCCCGGTAATAGGGCAGGATCGGTTTGGTCTGGTCGTTATAAACCCCGAGGCGTTTTTTCAGCGTTTCCTCATTATCGTCTTCGCGGGCATTTTCACCACTTTGCGCGATGCGCATGCGAATGCGCTCAATCAGCGCATCCTCATCAACAACCAGCAACAGGACATGGTCGATTTTCTTGCCCTTATCGGACAACATAGTATCCAGAGCGTCCGCCTGCGCCACGGTTCTGGGGAATCCGTCCAGAATAAATCCTTTTTCACAGTCCGGCTGCTCAATCCGGCGAGAGATCATGTCGATCATGATATCATCGGACACCAGTTCCCCACGGGCGAGGATATCTTTCACTTTCAGGCCCAGATCAGACTCAGAAGCGATTTCACCGCGCAGCATTTCCCCGGTTGAAAGTTGTTTCAGGCCGTGTTTTGCTTCCATAATGCCGGCCTGTGTGCCTTTTCCCGCCCCCGGCGGGCCAAATATAATCAGGTTCATTAACGACGTCTCCCACTTCCTCTGAGTTTTGCTTTCTTAATCAGGCCCTCATATTGATGGGCGATCAGGTGTGAATGAATTTGTGCCACCGTGTCCATTGTGACTGTCACAACAATCAGCAGGGACGTGCCACCGAAATAAAACGGCATGTTATAGGACGAAATCAAAAATTCCGGCAGCAGACAGATCAAAACCAGATATCCCGCGCCAATCACGGTAATCCGCGTCAAAACATAATCCAGATAGTCCGCCGTGTTTTTCCCCGGACGAATGCCCGGAATAAATCCACCGTATTTACGCAGATTGTCGGCATTTTCCTGCGGGTTAAACACAATTGCCGTATAAAAGAACGCAAAAAACGCAATGAGCGCGCCATAGGTAATCATATAGATCGGCTGCCCATGCGCCAAATAGCGGGAGATATCGGCAATGATCCCCTCGCCTTCAATCCCGCCCAGTCCGGCAACTGTCACCGGCAGCAACAGCAAAGAAGACGCGAAAATCGGCGGAATAACCCCTGCGGTATTGAGTTTCAGCGGAATATGATTCGAATCACCGCCATACATTTTATTACCAACCTGACGCTTCGGATATTGCACTACCACCCGGCGCTGCGCCCGTTCCATAAAGACGATAAACATAATCACGGCAATGGACAGACCGAAAATCATAAACAGTTCCAGAAAGTTACCGCCTTTTTGCATGTTCAGTTCAAGCAATCCGGCAATCGCCCCCGGCAGTTCGGCGACAATACCAGCAAAGATGATCAGGGAAATCCCGTTACCAATACCGCGGGCGGTGATTTGTTCGCCAAGCCACATCAGGAACACTGTTCCCCCGACCAGCGTAATCACAACGCTGATCCGGAAGAACATGCCCGGATCCGGCACAATCGGGCCGACGGAACTGGTCGCGTTTTCCATACCAACGGCCACGCCCCAGGCCTGCACAGTTGAGAGCAACACCGTCAGATAGCGCGTGTACTGGTTGATTTTCATGCGCCCCATTTCGCCCTCTTTTTTCATCGCCTCAAGGGTCGGGAACATGGCCGTGGCCAGTTGCATGATAATAGAGGCAGAAATATAAGGCAGAATACCAAGCGTGAAGATGGTCATACGCTGGAGCGCGCCCCCGGCGAACATATTGAACATGTCCAGAATGCCGCCGCCCTTCTGATCGAAGAAGCTGCCCCAGGCATTCGGGTCAATTCCGGGAACGGGAATGTAGGTTCCCAGACGGTAAACCAGCAACGCACCCAGCACAAAGAGAATGCGCTGTTTTAATTCGGTGGCTTTGGCAAAGGTTCCCCAGTTGGCATTTTTCGAAAGTTGCTCAATCGCAGATGACATCTAACTCTTTCCTAAAATTTCTCGAGAGTCATTAAATAGAGTAAAGAGACCAGTGACGCAAGACGAGAATTACTTCTTTATTGAAGTCATCCCACTTTCATGAGATATTTTTTCAAAGAAAAAATAAAGGAATCCTTATGTCAGCAGAAAAAGCAGAGTCCCAAAACCAGCCCATGCGTACAGAAAGCGATTCCATCGGCGAAATTGACGTCCCCGCCAACCGTTACTGGGGGGCGCAGACCCAGCGTTCCCTGCAAAACTTCAAAATCGGCGGAGAGAAAATGCCCGCTCCTCTCGTGCAGGCCCTCGGCATACAGAAAAAAGCCGCAGCTTTGGCCAATATGGATCTCGGTGTTTTAAACAAAGACCTGGGAGATGCGATTGTCAGGGCGGCAGAAGAAGTCATCGACGGCACATTGATCGACGAATTCCCGCTGGTCGTCTGGCAGACCGGCTCCGGTACACAGAGCAATATGAACGCCAATGAGGTCATTTCCAACCGCGCCATTGAAATGCTGGGCGGCGAAAGAGGCTCCAAAACCCCCGTTCATCCGAACGATCATGTCAATATGGGGCAAAGCTCTAATGATACCTTCCCGACCGCCATGCACATTGCCGCCACAGAACAGGTACATCATGAACTCTTGCCCTCTCTGGAACATCTGGAAAAGGCCCTGTCCGAAAAAGCGGCGAAGTGGGCGAATATCGTCAAAATCGGACGCACACATTTACAGGATGCCACGCCCCTGACGCTGGGGCAGGAATTTTCCGGCTATGCCACACAAATTGCCTATGGCATCGACCGGGTCAAATCCACCCTGCCGCGTGTCATGCAACTGGCGCAGGGCGGCACAGCAGTCGGTACGGGCATCAATTCCAAGGCCGGGTTTGCCGAATTATTTGCGGAGAAGGTCAATGAGATTTCAG
>CAKZKV010000343.1 GCA_937124505.1 uncultured Alphaproteobacteria bacterium | reverse complement strand
CTTTCTAATTCAAAGGCAAAAGTTGAAGAGGTAGAATCATTACTTTCCTTGATAAAATCATAATTGACTTTTCCGTCTTCCAAAACCTTTAGGTTTAACACACCATCTGTAATATCAATATCGAGTGTTTTAGGAATATTTATAAGATTCACATAGTCAATATCGCGGTTCATGCGGGCTGCGCTACCTGAACTAAGGCCATCACAGAATTTTTTTAGAGCATTATTTACATTTGCTGGCGCACAGTACGTGGATCTGAATTGCAGCATACGGATTTGATAGTTCTTAGCGGGGCCTTCAGCAGAATTTGTATTTACCGGGTTTTGTTCCTCATATGCCAATGCACGATTAATGCCATACGTATTCAGTTCACGGCGTGCTTCCATAGACGCTAGCCCTTTTGTCAGAGAAGCAATAGAACAAAGCTGCTCGGAGGGATGATAATCATCATGAGCCCGTTCCTGTTTTTCCCAGAACAACAACTGTGTTTCCAATTGATGTTTTGCATCAAACAGGGTGCCTATAAATCCGACTTGCTGCATCATGCCTGCAGACAATTGCAGGGTCATTCTTGTAAAGTCATAGTAGGCTTTTGACATATCTTCTTGCAGATCTGCAACATGACCTGTGTCACACAAACTGATTTGTACGCCGAATGATCCTGGATAACAATCATCTGGGAATAACCAGTTATCAAAAGGCGTAAACGGATCATCTGAACCGCCACCGGGGGTCATCGGACCAATTGTTAAAGCTTGTGTAATTTTCGGGGCGCGATGGACACCAAAGGACAAACATAATTCCTGTTCGGAGTTCTCGAATTGCAAACAGGCATTTTCTTTGATGATGTTGATACCTGAATATGAAATATCATGGCTGAAATTACCGCTCCAGTCGGTTTTCGTATCAGTTTTTTTCTTGAATTTGTTATTTGTAATACTGAATTTAACTGTTTCTGAAGGTAGGAAGAAGCGCCCCTTCCATGTTAATGTATCTTTTTCGGTATCAAACAAGATGTCCAGAGAGGGCGTATCTACATTAATGGGGTCTTTTTCACTGAGTTGAAGAAGAATATTCTTTCGAATGCCTAGTGAATAGGGCAGTATCTGTGAACTATTTAGCTCTCCATCTTTTGTGGCCTTCATTTCAATCTGGTTTCCATTTTCAAGTCCCAGAACATAAGTTTGTTCGGGTTTAAAATGGTTCCCATGGATATGTAATTCCATGTGTGGGGCCTGATCCGGCGCTGGAATATCAGCAATTGTATAGTAGCGAGCAATCGTAACACCGCCGATTGAAATTGCCAGTGTGCCTAAAAACAGAGCGCTAAGTCTAAATAAGTTCTTTTTCATACCATTCAAAATTATCTTGATGCACCTGATTTACTACCCATACGTCCCTGAATACCTTCTTGACGTTTGTCTAGTTCGTTTTCCAGCGCAACAGCAAGAATCATCTCTGTCCGCAGGTTACTGTTGTAAGTATCGTTCAGGAGCATGAGTTGGAGAGCCTGTAAGGCCACTCCTTTTCGGCTAACGTTTGCAGGTTTATCGTAAAGGTTAATGTAGAAAGACGGATTCTGGAACACTTTCTTAGTAAGGAGTTCCATTTGGGCATAATAACTGGGGTTATCTCCTAAAATTTCGTCAGCTTCACTATTTGGAATCCCCAGTTCTTCCAGAATTGCTTTCAACTCAGTTGTTCCAATTCCCGATCCTGCGGATTTCATACCAACAATTGTGTTAAAGCTGTTTTGGGCAACACTTCTTTTGGCGAGCAGGGCGCGATAGTCAATAAAGTCGTCCTTATCATCATTGGCGGTATCTGGCCCAATATCAATAGTACCTGTGAGAATATCATTACCGAACAGGTTGGTTGCCATTGCCATAACATCTATTTCATCACAAGTAGCGCCTTTTGCACCTAAGGCACATTGTTGGTTATTATTATTTCCCTCGGCGAAATTGACATCCAGTGTGAGAGGGATATCAATAGTCCGGGTGAAGTCGATATCTTTGTTATGAAATTCTGGGTTGGTGGCACCGTTACAGAAACCTGATACGGCGAAAGTACCGTTATTATCTCTTTTATTACAGAATCTGTTTGCAAATTGCTCCAAGCGAGCTTCCAAATCTTTTGACGGGTCGGCCGCCACTGTATTTTCGTTTCTCATGTGGCGGTCAATCATACGTTTTGAAAGGACCGCACTGGTCAGTTCTCCCATCCGCTCACTAGCGGCCAGGCTTCGGACGCTTGTTCCGATGCTACATAATTCTTCACTTGGATGATAATCTTTGTGAGCTTCTGCTTGTAACTTTTGCAGAAGTTGTTGTGTTTCTAGCTGCATCTTTGCATCCATAAAGGCTCCGATGATCTGGACTTGCTGCATGGCAACAGCAGAGAGCTGGTTTGTCATCATCATCATGGCTGGAAGGACGTTATCATACCAGAATGTTGCCAGCATCCAGTCCTCGTGAGAATCAAAACTTCTGGAGATATGATTCTGTGTTGCCGCATGCGCTGTAGCGACACAGGCACAAACACAGGTACAACATATGGCATGAGCCTTATTTGGTAGTGCCGTTATTGTCCCCATGAATAAAAGGAGGACCATAAGCGGCATCAGAATCAAGGTTCTTATTTTATGTTTCATTTTTTTCTCTCCGTAACCAAATAAAGTCATAATTATATCCTTCTTAGTAAGTCATTACCACACATTGGAATGTGCTATTAGGTGAGCAGGCGGGGTTTGTACATACGCCGTCACGTTTTGCGGTTCTGTAAAATGTACTGGTCATGCTGTAGGTCCAAATACCCGTAGCGATGTACGTGCCACATCCTAAACCGGCATTTCCTGTATCAAGCCATTGTCTAAAATTATTGTTGGCTGTTGCTGTTGTTGTTGTTAGCTCTTTGTACCAGCTTGAGGCATCAGAGGGTTCAAAGGCATCTTCTATTTTATCGTTCCATGGCGTGTCGTTGTTTTTAGGATAAGGATTTGCACAGGGCTCCGGCAATTGACGCGGATCCGTACTGACGTATTCTTCGAACGTCAAAAAACCATCCTCATCTGCTTTTGGCATAAAGTTTTGACACTTGGCCAATTGCCAGACATCTTTCATGACCGTACACATTGTCACATTATCGGCATCATAAGTATCTCTGTCTACATTCGTACGTCCACCTATAAAGGTGTGATTGAAGTTACTTTGCAAATAAGGTTCCAGAGCATCAATCACCAGCCGGTCAAGGGAGCAGTCCAGAGAGTCCGGGAAGCAATGTCCGGCATGATATTCACTGAAAATTTGTTCTGTTTCAAGCGCCGCGATGTTATTTAAAATCGGGAAGCAACTGTAATCCAGAACGCTGTCTGGTTTTCGAATATAGTTTTGTGCTTGCCGCGTACGACGTTGTGCTTCTAGCCATGCACGGCTTTTAAGTGATTCGTAATATGTCGGGTTACAACTAGCCGTACTTAAGTCGCTAGACGTAACTGTAGCCGCATCTGCATTTCCAGCACAGAGAGATAAGCATGAAACAACGATCATCGCCGCCAGCTTTAGTCTGGCCATACGTGTTTTTTTCAAATCTGTTGCGTACATCGTGGTCATTTCAGTCTGTTTTGAATTCTTTCTTGTTCTTGTTTTAGCCCCAATTCAAGCAAAATTGCAGCCAACATCTCTGTTCTCAACTTTACCTCCAGAGTATCCCATTCTTGCATGATCCCGATAGCCTTTAGTGCGACCAATTTCCTTTTTACGTTTGCCGGCTTATCATACAAGTTTATATAAAAATCAGGGTTTTGATAAATTTTCTTTGTCAAAATTTCCATTTGGGAATAATAACTTGCCCCGCCATTCATGAATTCTATAACAGCATCTCCTTTTAAGCCTAATTCTGAAAGTATTGAGTTCATGTATCCTGCAGCAGAACCATCCCCCTGTGATTTCAGAGCTGTTTGAGCATGGAAGCTGTTCTCGGCGACGCTCCTTTTTGCGGTCATAGAGCGTAGATTAAGGTATTTGACAAAAGGGTTGTTCGTCAGGTTGTCTTGTGACTCCAGAGCCCCTGATTTTGTATCAAAGTTACTGACAGGAGGGCGATAGGGAATTTTGTGGCCATACAGGTTTTTGGTCATGGCGATATAATCGTAGAGTTCTTCGCGCTCATCATTAGAAGTTTCAAATTCTGTTTTTGTAAAATCGAATGGAAGTGTTCTTTTTGATGCAAAGTTCTCATAAAAATCAATGTCTGTATTCACACGGTCAGCATCAGGGGCTCCTGCACCACCGTTTCCACAAAGAAACTTGAGTTTTTCATTATTGTCTCGTGGGTTACAATAGGTGTCCTGAAATTGACGAAGGCGTCCGCTGCGATATTTATTTCCATCGGCGGGACTTGTGAATTGCTCTCCTAAATCATGCTGAACGTCAATGGCAGCATTATCATTTTCGATCCCCAGATGACGGTCAATGGCACGTGTACTCATAATGCTGTGCGTCAAATCCAGCTTTCTTTGCGTCATGGCCAGGCCACGAACATTTGTAGCAAAGACACACACGCCTTCGCTCGGGTGATAGTCCTTATGTGCCTGAGCATGAAACTCTTGCAGCAATCTGTGTGTTTCCAGCTCCATTTTTGCGTCAAAAAATCCGCCGATGGCAACGACCTGCAACATGGCAACATCCGTCAGCTCTTCGGCCATGGCCATCATACTGGGTAGAATATAGCCGGCAAAGAAGTCCTGTACCTGCCATCTTTCCAGTTCCCACATTTCAACGTCCCAGAAAGGCCGTGTATCATCCTCATGAACATCAGGAATAAAATCACATGAAGACAGACACCAGGTACAAGCAGCCCCTTGGAAGCAGCTGGGGCAAGTTGGAGGAGATGGGTAACACCATCCGCTGCATAAACATTCAGGCTCGTTACAACAGCCAAGGCCGTAAACACTATTACATCCAAAGCCGATGCTGCCAAAGCTGACGCTGCTGCCAGTTCCAGGGCTGAACGAAACGGAAATACCTCCAATGGTCAGTGTCCCGGATAGTCCCAGACTTCCTGCAAGCGATGAAATGGCCCCCCCCAGATCGCCGCCGATCAGACTAGTCAAATCGCCGAGACTATCTATGCCACCTAGCAAGCCGGACAGGTCGCTGATATCCAAGCTCAGTAAATCATCAAGATCCAGTCCGGTAAGGTTTGTCAGATCACCTAAATCCAGATTAAGCTTTTTAGCAAGGTCCAGCACGTTATCCAAACCAAGATTTGATAAAGCATCCAGCCCGATATCTGCAAAATCAGTGATATCCACTCCCAAAGCAGATGACAAGCCATTGATTAAGCCGTTAGCATCAAGGCCGTTGAGAATATTTGAAATGTCGGCAATGCTGTCAAGGTTGAGGGTATCCGTTAATGTGCTCAGATCCAGATTGGCCAGATCAGAAACATCAATTCCCAAAGTACTTGATAAATCACCAAGAAGTGAATTTACATCCACACCGAGTAGGCTGGAGACATCACCCAAATTATCAATTCCCAGACTGCTCAGGTCACTAAAATCAAAGTCAAGGACACTGTTAAGATCCAGATCAACAATGTTTGTAAAATCTCCCAGAAAATCA
The DNA here is from genome assembly GCA_937124505.1 of uncultured Alphaproteobacteria bacterium. Lineage (GTDB taxonomy): Bacteria > Pseudomonadota > Alphaproteobacteria > Micavibrionales > Micavibrionaceae > JACKIP01. The sequence goes on along the minus strand of CAKZKV010000343.1, from coordinate 7,208 downwards.
GAAACGTTGACACCCAGGGAACTGGTCAAATCATCCAAAAGATCATCTACATCCAGATTTACAAGGTCTGACATATCTCCAATTCCGCCAATCCCCAGACTGTCGAGGTCTGAGAGGTCTATGTTCAGCAAGTCAGTGACAGTAGAACCCAGATCTGTGGCCAGACCGTTCAGGACAGATGTATTAAGTCCCAAATCACCAATGAGGTCACCTAAATCTGATATTCCCAGCGAACTGAGTTCTGAAAAGTCAAAATCGATAAAGTTATCGATGTCAATATTCAGAGAATCCGTAAGGTCCCCAACGAAGTCACCAAAGTCCAATCCCAGATTTCCCGCTATGGAATCAAGACTGCTAACGTCAAAGTTCGAGAAAAGATCAGTCGTATTCAATAAGTCGCTGATGTCTCCACCCAGAATACTATCAAATTGATTAATTATAGTGGTGACATCTTCGGACAGGTTATCTGCAAGATCCAGAAAATCATCAACCTGATCAAGAACATTCTCTGTCAAATTACCCAGGTTTTCAAAATCGGAAATATCCAGAGTGAGAAGATTATCCAGGGCATCGTTTGGAAGATCCTGCAAAACGCCGAGAACGGTGTCGGACAGTCCCGGGTAGCTGGCGATTGAATTGAGATCAAGTGAAATCAGGTTGCTTAAGTCGGTATTTGTTAATCTACCTAAATCTTTAAAAACAATGGGATTGATATTGTCGATCAGGTCTTTCCCTGAGGACAGGTCTTCTATCTTCTCAATCAGGTTGGTAAACTCCGTGTCCGTCAATTGCGCGTAGGCAGGAGTTGCCAACGGATTAATTGACTTTCCTCCGTTAAAAAGCGGGGCAGTAAGAACAAGACCTATAACAGCGGCGCATAAAATGCGTAGATACGATTTCATTTCTACATATACATCTAATTTTTTTCTCTTCTATGCTAGCATAGATTAATAACAGAATGCACGAAAAGCATTTTTTTGAGCAAATTTTTTCTCAAATGAAATCTCTTGTAATGACGTGTGAATTGCGCAAAGCCTGCGGATACGCCTAAATTAATGAGGATTGGAATGGAAAACATGATTGATTTAAGCATTATTATTCTTGCTGCCGGAAAAGGGAGTCGAATGAAGTCCGTTCTCCCGAAGGTCATGCACCCTCTGGCTGGCCGGCCAATGATCGGCTGGCTTCTGGAGTGTGCAGAGGCTTTGGAGCCTGCTCAGATTATTGTTGTTGCAGGGCCAGATATGAAAGAATTGGAAGAGGTCTGCGTATCTCATACTGTGGCAATCCAGCAACAGCAAAATGGAACTGCGGATGCTGTCAAGGCGGCCTTGCCACTTTTAAAAAACGAAACTGGCAATGTTTTGATTCTGTTAGGGGACGAGCCTTTTGTCAGCATCGAGACCTTATTGGGGATGATCAATGCGCCTGTGCCAACGATTATGGCCTTCCGTGCCGAAGACCCGTCTGGATTCGGGCGGCTGATTCAGCGGGCCGACCACACCCTTCAGGAAATTGTGGAGGACAAGGATGCAAATGAACAGCAAAGACTTATAACACTCTGTAATGCTGGAAACTTTTGTTTGCCGCTAAAGCGTCTGCAAGACTGGCTTCCTAAAATCACGAACGAGAATGCGCAAGGGGAATATTATCTTACGGATTTGCCAAAAATCGCTGCGCAAGACCATGTTTTCTTCGAGATTGTGGAGGTCGAGGCCGATCATGGATGGGGTATCAATGACCGCATGCAGCTCGCGGCGCATGAGGCGTTTGTACAGAATGCACTGCGGGGGGCAGCTCTGGAGGCCGGTGTGACCCTGATTGATCCGTATACCACTTATTTCTCCTGGGACACGGAAATCGGGCGGGATGTCACAATTGAGCCTAACGTTTTTTTCGGCCCCGGGGTCAAAGTTGGGGATGGGACGACGATCAAAATGTCTACACGTATAGAAGGGGCGCATATTGGTAAAAATTGTGAGATTGGCCCTTTTGCTCACATTAACTATCCCAAAAAGCCAAGCATCATCGGTGATGATGTGGTTATTGGGAATTTTGTCGAAGTCAAAAGATCTGTTTTGAAGGATGGTGTGAAGGCCAAGCATCACGCCTATATCGCGGACGCAGAGATAGGAAAGAAATCTAATATCGCATGCGGGGCGATCACGGTAAATTATGACGGCTATCAGAAACATAAAACTATTATTGGTGAGAATGTGATGGTCGGCAGCAATGTCAGCCTGATCGCGCCGATTACGGTGGGGGACGGCGCCTTTATCGCGGCGGGGAGTACGATATCCGACAATATTCCTGATAATGCGCTGGCGATAGAACGTACAAAGCCCGAACTTAGAGAAGGGTGGGCCTCGGCCTACAGAAACAGGAAAAAGAAAGTATGAGGTTTTTTCTCCTATTTCTGTTTGCTCTGCTGCCGATTAAGGCCAGTGCATGTATTCCAACGCCAGTGTGGTCAGAAGATAAAGCTGAGCAGGCTAAGAAATCAAAGTACATAGGTCTTTTTAAAATCATGGATATCACACATATTCCTGAAAATGATGGGTTTTATGGCATGCTACGCTATCAATTAGAAACATTAGCTAATTACAAGGACAATAACATGCCAGATGTTTTTTATGTTTATGAAAGAGACCGTTGCTACCTTCCTGAGAGGCTAAAGTATGGCGTTTATGATTTAGCTATTTATGAAGATGAGTTTGATAAAAGGTTATATTCTATTCAGGGGTTCTCAATGACGCATCAGGGTGTTGTTGAAAACATTTTACCTAGTTTACGTGAAAGTTTTGTGGAGGAAATTCCTAAACTTAATAAAGCTATTTGTCAGGAGATAGGTGGTGTTTGGAAAAATATACCCGTAGATTCCGCCATATCATTTAATTTGATCTGTGAATATGAGAACTCTATTGAAGAATCTAAGCCGTTACCTGACGCAGGCGATTTTTGTAAGCATGATGCAGAGTGCTTGGGAAAATGCCTTGATACATTACAGGAAACTGAACAACAAGAAATACTATTGGAGTTTTATAAAGAGTTCAAAAGAACAGAAAAATCAGATCAATGGGTAAAGCCTGATTATTGTATAAATGTTGAGCCTATTGAATATGATTTTAATCTTTGTGGAAGATATGATCCTATTACTTGGGAACAGTTTTTAGAAAATACGAAGGCAGGAGTTTGCAGTAAGTACCTCATTCCAAAAGAGCTATGTGTAAAAGATATACATGGTGTGGAATATAATTGTAATACAGAAACAGAAGGAAAAAACTAGATGTGCGGAATTATAGGAATTATTTCACAAAACAATGTCACGGATCATCTGGTGGAGGGGCTGTCCAGACTGGAGTATCGCGGGTATGATTCTGCCGGGATCGCGACGTTGGTGGACGGGAAGATCGAGCGCCGCCGCGCCGAAGGTAAGTTGAAGAACCTTAGTGAGCGTCTTTATAAAGAGCCTCTGTCCGGGACAATCGGGATCGGGCACACGCGCTGGGCCACGCATGGCGGGCCGACGGAGAATAACGCCCACCCGCATGCCACGGACAAGGTCGCCGTGGTGCATAACGGCATTATCGAGAATTATCAGGAATTAAAGGAAGAACTCTCCGCACATCAGGTGCGCTTTGAAACCGAGACGGATACAGAGGTGATTGCTCATCTTGTGACTTTATTCCTGAATCAGGGCCTGCCCCCGCGGGAAGCGGCGAACAAGGCGTTTGCAAAACTCGAAGGCGCGTATGCCGTCGTGATGATTTTTACGGGGGAAGAAAACCTGATGATCGGGATGCGTCAGGGAACGCCGCTGGCGGTGGGGTATGGCCGCAAGGAAATGTTTCTGGCGTCCGATTCCTATGCGCTCGCGCCGTTTACGCAAAAAGTGTGTTTTCTGGAGGACGGCGACCGTGTCATCCTGACGAATGAAGGTGCCGAGATTTATGTGAATGACAATCAGCCCGTCACGCGAGAAGTCCGGGTGACGGCGCAATCCGGTGCCACCACGGGTAAAGGCCAGTATGCGCATTTCATGCTGAAAGAAATATACGAACAGCCGGAAGTGATCGGCGATACGCTGAACAGCTTTATCAATCCGGCTACGGGCGCGATCACGATTGACGAGAATATTCTATCCGCGTTGGAAAAAGCGCCGCGCCTGACCCTGATTGCCTGCGGGACGGCGTATTATGCCTGTCTTGTGGCGAAAAACTGGTTTGAGCAAATTGCCTGCATGCCGTGTGAGGTGGATATTGCATCCGAATTCCGTTACCGGGAAGCGCCGATGCCAAAAGACGGTGTGGCGATTTTCGTCTCCCAGTCCGGGGAAACGCTGGATACGCTGGAGGCGTTGAGATACTGCAAGAAGCAGGGGCAGACCGTCCTGAGTATCGTCAACACCATCGAAAGCACGATTGAGCGCGAATCGGATCTGGTGATGCATACGCTGGCCGGCCCGGAAATCGGCGTGGCCTCGACCAAGGCGTTTACAACGCAGATCACAACGCTGGCGTGCCTGTCTCTGGCGCTGGCGGTAAAAGTCGGAACCCTCTCGGAGGATGAAGGAGCGGAGATGACGCAGGCCTTGCGGCAAGTGCCGAAAAGCGTTTCAAGCATCCTGCAGCATGACAGGAAGATCGAAGCGATTGCCTGGGACATTACCAAGGCGCGTGACATGCTGTATCTGGGGCGCGGGGGCATGTACCCGATTGCGCTGGAAGGTGCGCTGAAAATGAAGGAGATTTCCTATATTCATGCCGAGGGCTATGCCGCCGGGGAAATGAAGCACGGGCCGATCGCCCTGATTGACGACCGCGTGCCGATTATCGTGGTCGCACCGGGCAACGATCCGCTGTTTGAAAAAACTGCATCTAACACGCAGGAAGCGATTGCCAGAGGCGGGCAGGTGGTGCTGTTTACGGACGCGGAAGGCGCGGCAGCCTTGCAAGAATCAGCCAGACATGTGATCGAGCTGAGCGAGGTGCATCCGTTTGTGGCGCCGATTCTCTATGCTATCCCCATGCAGTTGCTTGCCTATCACGTTGCCTATATCAAGGGCACGGACGTCGACCAGCCGCGCAATTTGGCGAAATCCGTGACGGTGGAGTAGCCTTGTTTATGCAAAGTTCGTGTGATAAGTTTTGCCATGGATAAATTAGAGCAGGTGTATCATCCCTCATTTTATGAGTGGAAAGATCGCTCCGAAGCAATTGATTTGTTTCGTATTCTGGCCATAATGGGGATTATCTTCCTGCATATTAAGTATGTTTTCGGCGATGTGATATCTATAGGAAGTGTTTCTCAGGCTTCGCAAGGAATGCTCTCTCTCTCTCTCTCTCTCTCTCTCTCTCTGACCAGGTTGCACTGTTTTTGAGAGAAGGCCTTGGTCGTGTCGCCTCTCCCGCTCTGGGTTTGGTTAGCGCATGGTTTTTGATACGAACGCTGGAGGAGAAAAGCAGGGCATATGTTTTCAAAAGCCGGACAATCACGTTAATGGTTCCCTATATCTTCTGGAATGTTGTGGCCCTTCTGTTTTTTATGGGGATTTTTCTTGTCTTTCAACGGGATGATGTGGGGCTTCAGGGGCGGCCCTTTTTTATTCTTCTCTGGGATAAAGTTTTTGATCCGTTTACATGGCCGCTGAACGGGCCTTTGCATTATTACAGAGATCTTCTGATTCTGGCATTGTCTTATAGTTTGGTTCATCAATATGTGAAAGGCAAAACGATCTTTTTATTTATGTTAACAATTATGTCCCCGGTGTTACTGGTTATGCTGGGAAAGTCTGGAGATTGGCTGGGGGATAATATGCATTCGCTGCTGCCGCGGGTTGACCTGACGTTCTATTTTCTTCTAGGTATTAGTACGGCTAACAGTTTTCAAAATATATTCCGTCGAAAAATCGTTGATTTTCTGATACATCCCATCACTCTTATTTGTCTTCTCATTGCCGGGATATTTTGCAGCCATATCATGTATTATCAGACAGAAATTGCTTCTTTGGAGGCGAATTTTGCAAATGTTTCGCTTTTATATGTGACGTTAATCCTGCGGGCTTTATTGTCTTTATTTGTATTTTGTCTGGTATTGGTTTTGTATAAATACTTTCGTCTTTCAATGGATCGCAAGGCGATTGCACGTATCTTCTGTTCGCATATCATGTTTGCCTATCTGCTATATGGAGCGTTGAATGACATAATTTCCCAGGACTATCGTCTTTTCCTGCTTCTGGGTGTGTTTTGTGGTGTTATTATTTTGGGGGTTCTTGTTCATCTCATTTTTGAATTTTTAACGAAATTACCGGGGGGCAAAATTTTCAAGTATTTTTAAATACGGGGTAATTAGTTTGATGATGACGGACGTTGACCAGCCACGCAATCTGGCGAAATCCCTGACTGTGGAGTGAGTATTTTTTATCTAAGAACACCAAAAATAAAGTATTTCACAAGCGAAGCAATGACTATAAGTGTAAAGACCAGAATTGGTAAAAGTAATGGAGAGATACTTAAAAAAAAGTTGGGCAATTTATTTTTATCTAAAATCCATGTTTTAAATTGGCAGGATAGGCCAGCAGCTATTGTTCCATAAAATATTGTGTATTGTGCTTTTTTAAAGTTACTTGGGTTTTATTCAGTAGATAAGTAATAAATTGAAAACATAATTAGCGGCGGAAATAATAGCCAGCTAAATAGTCCCAAAGCAATTATGAAATAGCGGCTCAACTAATCTTCTCTTTATAAAACTCTTCGCCGATTTCGATTTCGTTGCGGCCATTTTGCTTGCGCCAGTCATTGGTATCGCGCAGGGAGTAAACGCAGCCGCAATATTCCTGCTTGTAGAAGTTCTCGCGCTTGGCGATTTCGTACATGCGGCCTGAACCACCGCCCTTGCGCCAGTTATACGTCCAGTAGGTGATGCCGTCATAGTGGCTGGCGGCCAGTTCGCCACAGGCATTAATTTGTTCCATGTTTTTCCAGCGGGAAATGCCGAGCGAGCTGGTGATTGTTTTGAATCCGTTCTCATGGGCGTGCAGGGCTGTGCGCTCAAAACGCATATCAAAGCACATGGTGCAGCGCTTGCCGCGTTCCGGCTCAAACTCCATCCCCTTGGCGCGTTCGAACCAGTTCTGCACGTCGTAATCCGCATCGACAAACGGAATGCCCAGTTGCTCGGCAAAGCGCATGTTTTCGTCCTTGCGGATG
>CAKZKV010000342.1 GCA_937124505.1 uncultured Alphaproteobacteria bacterium | reverse complement strand
ATAGAGCCAAGAATAGGCTCGCGGTATATTACGACTTTGTACTCGTATTGTTGCCTGTTCATGAAAGTTTTTTCTTCAATATATCATTCACCATCGCGGGGTTGGCCTTTCCTTGCGTCGCTTTCATGACCTGGCCAACAAAAAAGCCAAACAGCTTGTCTTTCCCACTCTTGTAAGCTGCAACATTATCCGGGTTGGCCGCAATCACCTCATCAATGACGGCTTCAATCGCGCCCGTATCCGTAACCTGTTTCAGCCCTTTTTCCTCAACGATATCGGCAGCGTTTTTGCCAGTCTCATACATTTCGGCAAATACATCCTTTGCTATTTTTCCAGAGATTGTGTTGTCTGAAATCAGGGCCAGCAGACCGCCCAGTTGCGCTGCGGTTATTTTAGTATCTGCAAGGCCTTGCCCGTCTTTATTCAGAGCCCCCAGCAATTCATTAATCACCCAGTTCGCGGCTAATTTAGGGTCACCGCCTGTCTTGGCAACTTCTTCAAAGTAATCCGCACGTACACGCTCCGAAATCAGGACTGAGGAATCATACAGACTCAGCCCGTACGTCTCCATAAAACGGTGTTTCTTTTGATCCGGTAATTCCGGCAGCGTTTCCTTGATTTCCTGTATCCAGCTTGAACTTAATTGTAAGGGCAGTAAATCCGGATCAGGGAAATAGCGATAATCATGCGCCTCTTCTTTAGAACGCATAGACCGTGTTTCTTGTTTTTCAGGGTCCCACAAGCGCGTTTCCTGATCAACGGAACCACCATCCTCAATAATATCAATCTGGCGTCGCGCCTCGTAATGAATGGCTTGTTGAACGGCTTTTAAGGAATTGACATTCTTCACCTCCGCCCGTGTTCCATATGGTTCACCGGGGCGGCGTACGGAAACGTTCACATCCGCCCGCATGGAGCCTTCGTCCATATTTCCGTCACACGTTCCAAGATAGCGCAGAATCATGCGCAATTTTGACAAGTACGCCGTTGCTTCTTCTGGTCCACGAATATCCGGCTCGGAAACAATCTCCATCAGGGCACAACCTGACCTGTTTAAATCGACATAAGATTTGGTCGGGTGCTGGTCGTGGATTGATTTACCAGCATCCTGTTCCAGATGCAGGCGTGTAATTCCGATTTTCTTTTCCGTGCCGTCCGGCAAATCAATTTCAATCACACCCGTTCCAACAATCGGGTGCTGAAACTGGGAAATCTGATACCCTTGTGGCAGATCGGGATAAAAATAATTTTTCCGGTCAAAAAAAGATAATGTGCGAATTTCAGAGTGCATTGCCTTTGCCAGTAAGACACCTTTTTCCACGACAGCTTTGTTTAAAACCGGTAAAACACCCGGTAAACCAGTGCACACCGGACAGATATTGGTGTTCGGTTCATCATCCCACGAATCCGCCTTGCAGGAACAAAAGATCTTTGTTGTCGTGTTTAACTGTATATGGGTTTCTAAACCAATC
>CAKZKV010000341.1 GCA_937124505.1 uncultured Alphaproteobacteria bacterium | reverse complement strand
CTCGCCCAGCGCGCGGCCGCGGGTGCCGATGCGCGAGAGCGCCGCGCCGTCGATGGCGGCGCGGCCGACAACCGGAGCCACGCAACAGATCCAATGATTCGCGCCGAGCTGGACATCCACAATGAAAAAATAGGTTACAAGGTGCGGGAACATTCCGTGCAGAAAGTGCCGTTTATCTTTGCAGTTGGCGCGCGCGAGGCGGAGGAAAATACCGTCGCTATCCGCGAACTGGGTTCGAAAGACCAGACAATCAAGCCGTTAGAGGATGCTGTGAAAGAGATCACAGAACAAGCACAACCGCCATTCTAGTTGACATATTGCTATTTTTGAGGTATTCAGGTGCATGCCCCATGATATTCGTCCGGAATATGATCATTTGCGCCATCCCAAAGATCCGCGTGTGATGGTGGCCGATTGTATGGCCAGCTTTAATATAGCCAGAGATGCGGGATTTCATGCGGCCATTTTAAAGCGACCGGCAGAAGAAAAGCACAGAATGTCGGAGTTGGTCAGCGATGTAACTGCTAGACATGCACGTGAAGATATCGAAGGACATGATATTGTTTGCCTGAACGGCAATTTTGACGGGCTGGGTCTGTTTCGTCCACTGGAAGATATTTTTGAACAAATGCATGCTTCCATGTATGCGCTAACAGGGCGCATTAGCTATTATCTTCTGCCATTGGTCAATTTTTCCAGAGCACAGGATAATGATCCGAAGGGGACAGGCCATAAGCATGATTTTCACGTGATGAATGTTGTGGTAAACGGCCATAGAGGAACAGGCTGGATCAGCCCTTCCGGTGAAGAATTGGCAGCAGAAAGCGGTGACTGGATGTATCTGGGAGCAGGATTTTCACATTTTGCAACAACAGAAGAAAATGATGCAGGTCGTATTACATTCGTTCTGAATCATTAAATGGCTCTCTGGAGCGTTGTGTTCATGTAACAATCCGGTCAATATGCGTTTACCGCTACCGAAAGCCCCTTGCCAAAAACACCATAAATCGTTAAGAGTCTTGTTAAGAAATAACTTACGATTATGTCGTACGATAACTGAAATGAAATAAGGAGAATTTGCCATCGCCCCCAGACCACCTCGCGGAATGCCACGTCGCCCTGAAGACTCAACCCGCGTAAATGATCGTATTCGTGCCCCGGAAATTCGTGTGATTGATGCAGAAGGCGAAATGTTAGGGGTGATGTCTCCTGACAAGGCTTTGAAACTTGCTCAGGAAGCTGGCCTTGATCTGGTTGAGATTTCTCCCAATGCCTCCCCGCCTGTCTGTAAAATCCTTGATTATGGCAAGTATAAGTATGAGCAGCAAAAAAAGGCTGCCGAAGCCCGTAAAAACCAGAAAACCGTTGATGTCAAAGAAATTAAAGTTCGTCCGGCCATTGGTGAGCATGATTATCAGGTGAAATACAAAAACGCTCGCAAGTTTCTGGATCACGGCGATAAAGTCAAGGTGACCCTGCGTCTGCGTGGCCGTGAAATGGCTCATAAAGATTTGGCAATGGAAGTTTTGAACCGCCTGAAACAGGAATTGTCCGATATCAGCAAAGTCGATCTGGAGCCAAAATTCGAAGGTCGTCAGGTGATTATGGTTCTGTCTTCTGAGAAACCGGTGTAAATTTTTTCATTTTAAGTCTTTTCTGAAGGGCGTCTTCATTTTCGCTTCATCTTTGCATTTTAGCGTGTATTTTAGAAAAAGATAGAATAATGAAAATGATTACGATTATTGTCCCGATTTATAATGAAAAAAGCAATATAGAGCCGCTTATCAACGAAATTTTTGGAGTTGCGCAAGATCAGCTTCCCATTAGTGAAGTGATTTATGTGGATGATGCCAGCACCGATGGCTCCTGGGAAGAACTCAAAAGATTGCGGGCACAATATCCCTCTTTACGTCTGATCCGGCATAAAAAGAATTCAGGCCAGTCAGCGGCCCTTTGGACAGGTATCAAAGCAGCAGGAAACGACCTGATTGTTACGCTTGACGGGGATGGTCAAAATCCGCCAGCCGATATAAAACTTTTATGGGAGGCGTACACCTCTCATCAGGAGGAATTCTCGAGGCTCGCCGTTTTAGGAGAACGCACCAAACGGAATGACAACTGGTTGAGGCGCTTTTCTTCACGCTTTGCAAATAAGTTGCGGGCGTTTCTTTTGAGAGATCAGACAAGGGATACAGGGTGTTCTTTGAAACTTTTTCGCCGCAGAGATTATCTTAATTTGCCCTATTTTGATCACATGCACCGCTTTTTACCGGCGCTTTTGATGCGTGAAGGTGTCTCTCTGGTACATGCAGGAGTTTCGCACAGACCGCGCCTGCATGGACAGTCAAAATATGGCACGCTTGATCGGGCTTTGGTTGGCATCAGCGATCTTTTTGGCGTACTATGGCTGCAAAGGCGATCTAGAAAAGCGCATGAAAATAACGTATATGAAGAACTGAACTAAAAAGGATTCACGATGGATATCACACTTCCGGCATTAACGACTGAACAAATCTGGCTTTGCATCGGATTCCTTGGTCAGAGTCTGTTTTTTATGAGGTTTTTTATACAGTGGATTGCGTCCGAGCGTGAGAAGAAAAGTATCATTCCTCATGCTTTCTGGTATTTTTCTCTGGCGGGCGGTACGACACTTTTTATTTATGCCCTTTAT
>CAKZKV010000340.1 GCA_937124505.1 uncultured Alphaproteobacteria bacterium | reverse complement strand
GGCTCCTCGCAATGACGGAAAATAAGCGCTTTTCAAAAATTGACCGGTGGCAAGGGCATTCATAAAACTAAACTAAGCCGTCATCCCGGAAGTTGTGACGATTTCTGACGATGGCTGAAAAAATGAACAAGTCTTAAACTGATTCCATCCCGCCCTTGATAATCTCATAGCATTCTTCAGTCAGGGCTTTGCGTTCATGGCTGTCATCCAGTTCGATCAGGTCATGAAACACCAGTTCCACGGTCACGCCGCGTGTCTTCGCGAGAGCCCAAAGATGCGGGGCAAGATCCATGTCCCCATACCATGCATAGCGGTCGCGCTCGGCCTGCGTTTTGGCGTCCGGCAGGCGAATGGTAAAGGGCTGCACGGCCACATGCTCCACCCGCTCGATCACCAGCGTAAACAGGCGGGACTTGAACGGCAACAACTCCTTCCCGTCCGATGACGTGCCTTCGGGAAACAGGATCAGGCTTTTTCCAGCATCCAGCATACTTCCCAGAGAATAATGATCCTGCTCAATTCGTGCGCCCGTCCGGTCAACAAACGCAGTTTGCTGCAGTTTGGACAAAAACCCGAAGACCGGCCAGCCCGCCACTTCCTGCTTGGCAATAAACGATGCCTCCAGATGCGAGCCGATGGCCGGAATATCAAGATAGGACAAATGATTGGAGACATACATCATCTGGCGGTTGTGAACGGGGTTTCCGGTGATTTTGACCTTGATGCCGAAAATAACGCACACGCCCTTATGCCAGTATTTTGGAATAAGATAGGCGTATTTGCCGTGATGAAAGGTCAGGACGATCAGTTGCAATGGCACCATAATACAGCACCAGAGGAGGAAGAGGAATGTTTTGAGGGAGGCAAATATTACAGACATAGCATTTTACTTCTCCAGAAAATGGCTTCGGTAACGATCGGTAATCAGGTGTGTTTGCACAATGATACAGACATCAGTGGTATTAAACTGATGATCGACATACGCCCCGTCACCGATCACCGCCCCAACCCGCAGATATCCCTTAATCAAGGGGGGTAAGTTCATAAGTATCTGCTTCTCGTTTAACTGTGCTTTTGGCATCAGGTTCATATCGACATAATGCTTGTCCAGCGATCTGGTTCGCAGACCCGGTGCGGCAAGGTGATAATGATGCAGATAAGACAAGGCCTCGGCATAATCTTTCGGGTCTGTTCCGTGAAAACTGCCGCACCCGAAGAGAATCTCTATGTGATTGTCCAGCACGTAATCGGCGATTCCCTGCCACAGCTTTTTCAGCACCGAGCGCGTGCGGTATGGCTGCAACACACAGGAACGCCCAAGTTCCAGAAGGTTCGCACCGCATTCAATGAGTGGTGAGATATCATATTCATCACTGGTATAAAAATGACCTACTTTATCAGCCCCCGCCTGATCCAGCAGACGGTACGTGCCGATAATCGCATCCGCCCCGGAGCCTAAAGACGTATCAAACACGACCATGTGCTCCGCCGCCTCGTCATATTGGTCCCAGTCCCGCTTGCTTTTGGCAACTTCCGGCGAGGGCTTCGCCCCGAATTCCTCATAAAAAACCTGATAACGCAGCTTTTGCGCGGCTTCCCGTTCGGCGTGTGTTTCCGCCAAACGGACAATAATTTCGGGGGGCTTGCAAGTATTTGTTTCAGACATCATCTTGCAGGATAAAGATAAGCGTTATAGGGTCAAGCATTATGTACAAGTCTGTTCTTTTTGTCTGTACCGGAAATATCTGCCGCTCCCCCACCGCAGACGGCATGCTGAAACACCTTCTGGAAAAAGAGGGATTATCTCATATCATCGTGGATTCCTGCGGAACGCACGGCTGGCATGAAGGCGCAGGCCCCGACCCGCGTGCCGTTGAGGCGGCAAGACAGCGGGGGTATAACATTTCTCACATCCGCTCCCGCCCGATCAGGGACAGCGACTTTTATGAGTATGAGTTGATTGTTGCCATGGATAGCGGACATTTCAGGACTTTGACAGCAGCCAAACCACATAATTCAGAATCAGACATCAAAATGCATTCAGATTTCGCCGAAAACCCTGAATGGATTGACGTCCCCGCCCCCTACTACGGCGGACAGGAACATTTCGACAAAGCTTTCGATCTGATCGAAAACGGAGTGACCGGGATATTAAAGACCTTGAAAAAATGAGTTCTTCCCCTATCCTGTATAATTATGAGTGAAGAAAAAAAAGCCATTCTGTACAGAATAGAAACCAAACAGCACATCTGCCCCTTTGGATTAAAATCAAAAGCGTTGCTGAGGGGGATTGGATTTAAAGTCGAAGATCATAAAATCAGAACAAAAGCGGACGCAGATAAATTCAAGGAAAAATACAATGTCACAACAACCCCGCAAACGTTCATAGACGGCAAGCGCATCGGCGGATTTGAAGAGCTATGTGTATACTTTGGACTAAAAAAATCAAACGCCAAAAATAACGTCAGTTATATGCCCGTCATAGCCGTCTTTGTCGTTGCCCTTCTGATGGCCATGACAACCTGCCGGGCATTCAAGGGAGAGTTTTTGACGGTCATGATTGTGGAACTCTTCGTGGCCTACAGCATGTGTATTCTGGCCATGTTAAAGCTGCAAGACATGTCTTCCTTTACGAACCGCTTCCTGAGCTATGATTTACTGGCGCAACGTTTCGTCCCTTACGCCTACCTTTATCCGTTTGTGGAACTGTTTGCCGGACTTTGCATGATTGTCATTGCTTATATATACATCGCCGCCCCTGCGGCACTTATCATAGGCGGGATTGGAACGGCATCGGTCGTTAAGGCGGTGTTCATCGAAAAACGTAAACTGAAATGTGCCTGTGTCGGAGGAAGCACCAATGTTCCATTAGGCGTTTTATCCCTAATCGAAAACCTGATGATGGTCGGAATCTCTCTGTGGATGTTGATGAAACTTGTATAAGATCACATCCTGAGTTGACTTTCCGAACCGGGACGGCAATATCATTGCATTACGGAACAGCTCCTGAACATTGGAAACAAAGACTTTGCAGGACAACACAAAAAAAATTGTAAAGGAAAAGCAATGAAGCTATTTAAATTTTTTATATTGTTCTCTATTTTGGGCTGGTCCTCCATAGCTCATGCAACCGTTAACAATGATATTACAAAGGTTGAAAAATACCTGAACGCCCTGAAAACCGCCCGTGCAAAATTTGTGCAGATAGACCCGGACGGGGGACGGATAACCGGAACATTTTTTCTAAACCGCCCCGGACGTCTGCGCTTTGAATATGACCCGCCCGTCAATGACTTTGTCGTCGCGGATGGCACCCTGATCTACTTTTATGACGCAGCAGTTCAGGAACAATCCCACGCCCCTATTGGCCAGACGCTGGCCGACTTTATCCTGCGCCCTGATCTAACTCTGGGCGGTGATATACAGGTCACTGAAATCAAGCGCGCTGCCGGCTTACTGCAACTTACTCTAGTCCAAAAAGCAGATCCAACTGCGGGCTCTCTTCGCCTTGGCTTTACAGAAAATCCCTTACAACTCAGAAAGTGGCGTGTTGTTGATCCGCAAGGTGCAATCACGGAAATTACACTGGCCGATCTGGAAACGGGTATTCCCCTCAAAGACAGCCTGTTCTACTACCACAAACCCTCCAGCAATAGCCCCACATATAACAGGTAATGGCAGCCCCCCCCTTTGATCAACTGGTGAAAGAATTTTCCCGCCTGCCGGGGCTTGGCCCCCGTTCTGCCAAACGGATCGTTCTTCATATGCTGACCAGAGGCAGACAGTCTATGGAAACGCTGGCGGAAGCACTCTCCGCAACAGCCAAAGAAATGAAAGTTTGCGAATGCTGCGGCAATCTTGATACCACACCTGTCTGCCGGATTTGCCGCGATGAAAAACGGGACGGAAGAACCCTCTGTATTGTTGCCAACATCGCGGATTTATGGGCCATCGAACGCACGAATTCCTATCGTGGAAAATACCATGTGCTGGGAGGAATCCTCTCCGCACTGGACGGCATAACCCCCGATCAACTCAGCCTGTCCGAACTGGAAACGCGCATAGAGAACGAGGGAGTTGAAGAAATCATTCTCGCCCTAAGCGCAACCGTTGACGGACAAACCACGGCCCACTTTGTCCACGACCTCATTCACCGCAAACACAACCACATTACGATCACGCGCCTGGCACACGGCATGCCGGTCGGCGGGGAACTTGATTATCTGGATGACGGCACGATCATGACGGCCTTCAAGTCCCGCCGCAGCGTTTAAGCTTTCTCCGAAATATAAAGCGTTCCGTCCACACCGGCGCTGAGAACGGCCACATGGGTCGCATGCCCGGTTTTTTCGCCGCCTATTGAGACATCATAATAGATGCCCGCTGGGAAAAAGTGATCCGTATTCGTGGCCGTAACACTGGAATCCCCAAAGCGCACGAAAACATCCTGTGTCGCATACAGGCTGATTACCCGTGTCTCGTCCTCAAAGGCCGTGGCATTGCGCGTCGAGCTGGATGTCGAAGCAATCTGATGCGCTTTGTCTTCTTTCAAACGTAGCGCCGGAATAGGGGTATTATCTGAATCTGTCGGTAAATAGGTCGTCATAAAAATCTCCTGTATTAAAATATAAAAAAGCCCGCAAATATATTGCGGGCCAATAGATACATTTCCGGTAATGTTATTAAGGACTTTATTCCTATTTACACAAAAAATCAAGTGTAAAGTTGCGGTCTGTGAATGTAGCTATGAAATTCGGGGCGCGCCGTTGGAAAGGATTGTGCGAAACATACGGCCAGAAGCCCCACAAAAACCGGCATGGTCGCGGCTCTCAAATCAAAGAAAGTAAGGCACAAAAACGCCAGCAAAAACAGTCCGATGGCCGGGAAAAAGTGGTGTCTGTGCCGGACGAACAGCCCTCTGACATAGATCACCGCCAAAAATCCGCCAGCAGCGAATAGCAGAATATTTTCACTGGATGCGCCCAGCAGATCATGAGGATTGACACTCAGGGAATGAAAAAACGCAATCTGAACACACAGCACACTCGCCAAAATTGTGCCCATCAGGCTGGCCTTGACGGCATTCATGGCCGTGCCCTGTACATGCCAGAAAACCAGTCCGGCCAAAAACAAACACGCAATGGATTCTATGGCCTCAACACCATTCTTCCAGAACAACATCACAGCTGATAAAGCTATAAACCCCATAAGCAGTAACAAGGACGTTTTCAAACCGTACTGAACCGCATGTTGTTCCTGTACCTTCTTTTGCTTGTAAAGTCCTTTCAACAGGTTCTCGACAGGTTTCTTTTGCATAGCCTGATCATTGGCTCCTATTGTCACGCCCAGAATTCTTAAAAGCGTTCCAAGACTGACAAACGCCCAACAGATCAGAACAGGCCCTAAAGATGCTGGCCATAGCGCGAGGCATACCGAAGTAGCCAGTATAGCACTGCATAACATCACAAAAGAATGCCCCGGATAATAATTATTCATGAGCAAGAAATGCCAGTTTCAGTGTATGAGGATTTTCGAAATCGGCTGGCAGATCGGAAGAACTTTCCACCATAGTAAAATAGGTCGCCTGATCCACATCCCCCCTATTCGTTAGCAACATGGTCACCCCAAGGGTCAAGGAGAAAAAAATATAACAACCCAGACAAAATACTTTGAACCGATTCGAAAAATCCATAAATGAAATTATAAACGGTTCAACACTTCATTATTTTCTTGCCCGAAAAAAATGATGACCTATCCACAGAAATTAAGCACGCGACCGGAAGAAATCCGGGATATCGTCACCAAAACCTGTGACATCTGAGGACTCATCCTCATCATCCTGACGCGTTTTTCCCGCTTTCTTGGGCGGCATCTTTGTTTCTTCGGCTATTTCATGAAGCGGAATTTTTTTAGAAATATTCTTTTCAATGGCCTCTATGAATTTTTGATCACT
>CAKZKV010000339.1 GCA_937124505.1 uncultured Alphaproteobacteria bacterium | reverse complement strand
GTATGATTGTCGGGTCTTTTCTGGTCAAGCATATGATGGTGCATTGGCATATTGGTGAGGACTGGTTCTGGGACTGCCTGTTTGATGCAGACCTGGCGAATAACAGTGCGTCATGGCAATGGATCGCCGGATGCGGGGCGGATGCTGCCCCCTACTTCCGGATTTTTAACCCGATCACACAAGGTGAGAAGTTTGATCCGGAGGGAGACTATACGCGTCACTATGTCCCGGAACTGGCGAAGCTGCCAACAAAATATTTATTCGCACCCTGGGAGGCTCCTGATAATGTTTTACATCTGGCAGGTGTCGTTTTGGGAGAAACCTATCCTAAGCCTCTTGTTGATCACAAGGATGCACGTGAGCGCGCTTTACATGCTTTTGAAACAATAAAAGCCGGGTAAGGCAGAGATGTCTCGAATCAGATATACTCTTATATGTTCGTAAAACAAATCACGTTTAATTTATGAAAATAGCAATTGTTGGAACAGGTGTTGCGGGTTTGAGTTCTGCGTGGCTTTTAAACAAGCATCACGATATTACTGTGTTTGAATCCGGGGATCATATCGGCGGTTATGCCAATACGGTTGAAGTTCCCGGACATCCGGCGATTGATACGGGATTTATCACATTCAATGATCGTGTGTGCCCTAACCTGATCAAGCTGTTCGAGCATTTTGAAATTACATCGGTGGAAAGTGATATGACATTTTCCCTCAGTATGAATGACAAGAGTTATGAGTATTCGACGAATGCCCTTTTCACTCATAAATCCAATTTATTTAGCCCTAAACATTGGGGCATGTTGTTACAAATTCTAAAATTTAATAAAGCGGTCGAGAATAATCATTTTGATCCTGAAGAATCGCTTGGCCATTATCTGATGCGCAAAAAATATTCGAAAAGCTTCGCGGACAGGTATTTATATCCTCTTGTGACAACCATATGGGCGATGGATTTTTCAAAAGTAGCCGAATTTCCCATGGCTGTGTTTGCCAATATTTTTCGTAAGAATGGCTTCCATGTTTTGGATAAAAAGCAACCCCATCGCTGGTACACCGTTGGCGGCGGGGCTTTCACGTATATTGATTCACTGATAGAAGAATTTAGAGATAAAATCTGTTTGAATACTCGTATTACGGATGTCATTCGCCATAAAGACTATGTTGAAATTGTCCAGCAGGGAGGGCGCACAGAATTGTTTGAACAGGTTGTTCTGGCCGTGAATTGTGATGAGGCGCTGAAAATTCTCGCCCGCCCGACTGCAGACGAAAAAGAAGTTCTCGGATGTTTTCCACATAGAAAGGTCAAATCTTACTTACATCAGGATGAAAGTTTTATGCCCCTTAACAGGCAAAACTGGGCCGGATGGAATTTTATGCAACGCAATGACGAAGATGATCCCTGTGTGACAAAATGGATTAACCTGCTTCAACCTTTCATTGATCGGGGCCAGAATTATTTCATTACTCTCAACCCTCCTATTGAGCCTAAAAATATTCTCTGTGAAACGGAATACGCCTTTCCCCAATATTCATCTTCCGCAGCCTTCGGGTGGCATCATCTCACCAATATTCAGGGCATTTACAGGGCATGGTTTTGCGGCCCTTGGTGCGGATATGGTTTTCATGAAGATGGTTTGAGTGCGGGACTTGCAGTGGGAGAAGCGCTGGGCGGAACAGAACGGCCCTGGCTCGTCAATGAAACCAGTTCTGCCGGCCAAAATTGCAGGCCGTCATTTGAGTAAAAGATGAAAAACTTTCGCAATCCAAATATTGTTAGGGTTTTTTTAAGGGCTATAAAATTAGACTATAAGTATAGCGACTTTTAATAGGACTTAACGTGAAGAAATTACTTGCGAATGGCTCTTGGGCCTTATTTTTGTGTTTGTTTTTTGTGCATAGTGCTGTTTCCGGGGAACACCGTGTTTCACAATTAACAGACTCCAATATCCGGGATTTCGTATATGATATGACAGATATGGCCAATAATGCTCATAGTAGCTCCGGCTCGGAAGGTCAGGGTGATTTTTTTGCGATGCACTTACACCCGAATGCTTTTTTCAAAAGTTCGATTATTTATGCCATCCCGGGTTTCCCTCAGCAGGAGAACGAAATTACCCTCAACAAAGAGCAGTATATTGAAAACCTTGTGAATAGCGGGCAAATGATGCGGGATTTTTCCGCGGAGGTTTCTATCCAGAATATTCGTATTTCTAAAGATAAAACGAGAGCGACAATTGAGACCACAACCAATGAGCATGCAACGATGTTGATCCCCGCAGCCGGTATGACAGAGTATGTCCCCATGAACGGGACATCAAAATGTAGTGAGATATTAATGCTCAGTGATAATGATGTCATTCAGATATACTCAGCAAATTGCACGACAAAAATGAGTTTTGAAGATATTTACTAGACGCATTTAATCTTCTAAATTCACGGGTATGGACAAAAAGACAGAGCCCCCCTCCTCCCCTGCGCCTGCAACCGAGACATTGGAAACAGAGCAAAGCCTCCCCGTTGTCAAAACGGAGGCCTTTGATAACCTCTCTGAAAATCTGGCCGTTTTTGGCCACCCTGAAGATTTGTGGAAGGTTGTGGTAGATGTCTGGCAAGAAGGGTTTATGGGGATTGATATCGGCCAGATTCTGGTTGCCCTCGGGATCTTTTTTATCTTTCTCGTTTTGCGGGGGCTTCTGACCAAATACATCCTGAACAAGCTGCGGAGCTATGCGGATCATACCCAGACAATGATGGATGATAAGATCATTGACGCTTTGATCCCTCCTATTCGCATGATTCCTCTTATTATGGGGTTGTTTTTTGCACGGCAGGCGTTGAATTTGAATGAAACGCTGGAGTTCATGTATGAAAGTTTACTCAGAACCCTGATCGTGATTGCGATATTCTGGGGCCTGTCCCGTGCTTTACGGCCTATTCGCCACGCGGCGAGAAGTCTGGAGAAGTTGTTGTCTCCCATGCTGGTCAGCTGGCTGTTCAAGGTCATTAATACCGCTGTGGTTCTGGTTGGGGGCGCGATTGTTCTGGAGACATGGGGGATTGCTGTCGCCCCCCTTCTGGCTGGTTTCGGTCTCTTAGGCGCGGCTGTCGCACTTGGAGCGCAAGATGTGTTTAAGAATCTGATTGCCGGTATTACGGTTATTGCGGAAAAACGTTTTCAACCGGGAGAATGGATTAAAGTTGATGGTGTCGTCGAAGGAACGATTGAGGACATTGGCTTTCGTTCCACAAAGGTGCGTCGTTTTGACAAAGCGCCGGTGCATGTGCCGAATGCACAACTTTCAGATGCTGCCGTGACAAACTTTTCGCGTATGACACACCGCCGGATTTACTGGATGGTTGGCGTAGAATACCGCACCACGACCGAGCAGCTCAAAATCATTCGTGATGAAATCATGGAGTACCTGAGTAAAAACGACGATTTTGACAAGGACGTGACAACCTTTGTGCGTATTGACAGTTTCGGCGCCTCTTCCATTGATATCATGATTTATTGCTTCACAAAAACAACTGATTGGGGAACATGGCTGGCAATCAAGGAAGAATTTGCGTTCAAGGTCAAGGAAATTGTAGAAGAAAAAGCCGGAACGAGTTTTGCCTTTCCATCACAATCTGTATACATAGAAAGTCTGCCTTTCGACCAGCCGGAGGTTTTTATCCCGCCGAAAAAAGGTTGACAAGAAAGGCATGTTCTTTATATACATAATTCTAAAATTAATAGAGGAGTAAAAAATGACAAAACAATATATTATCGATTCCCAAGCCCAAAGAGCAGAAGGTGGCTGCGCCAAAGAATGGTGGGTCAAGGCAGGTGGCGGAATTCAAGCCATTGAGGGAATTGAAATTGCGACAACTCCTTCTGCGACTATAGACTATCCAGAAGATGCCAGAATTGTCTGGAGTGGTGAAGACACAGATATCGTCCATGAAGTCAAGGATCCGATGGAAGCTTGTGATTGTCCGTCTCTCGGCTGCTAATCGCC
>CAKZKV010000338.1 GCA_937124505.1 uncultured Alphaproteobacteria bacterium | reverse complement strand
CAGCCAGCGTTGAATAATTCTCATCAGGCAGGTTCCATTCATAGGCCCGGTTCAGGTCGCGGATGGTCACAGTCCCGTCAATCAGATAACTGCCATCCGGCAAGGGACGGACACCGGCAACGGGAAGATCATGCTCATCGTCTATTTCCCCGACGATTTCCTCCAGAATATCTTCAAGCGTTACAATCCCCTGCAGATCTCCATATTCATCAACAATCAGAGAAAAATGTTCCTTGCGTTCGCGGAAGGCCTGCAATTGGTCGTAAAGCGGCGTCGTGTCCGGGATAAACCAGGGGTCGGCGGCTAACTCAGACAAGCTGATATTTTCAATTTTCCCTTTTTGATGCAGCATTTCACGCAGGAGATGCTTGATATGTAATAATCCCACTATATTTTCAGGCGTGCCTGCATAAAGCGGCAAGCGTGTATAGGGGCTTGCCAGAATATCGTCGATAATTTCCTGAATGGGTTTTTCAACGTCCACCATTTCCACGTTTTTGCGGTGCGTCATGATTTCAGAAATTTCCACATCCGCCAGATCGAGAATCGAACGCAGCATTGCCCGTTGCTCTACAACTTCTTTTTCTTCTCCTTCATGCATATCAATGACACCGCGCAATAGTTCAAGGTGAGACCCTTGCTGCACCATGGAGATATCAACACCAAACATTTTCAACACAAGGCGCACAATCCATGTCACGGCATCCACGACAGGCGCCAATATCTTGATCGCGGGATTTAAAATCGGCGCGATATGAAGGCTCATCGTGTTGGCGTTATGCAGGGCATATGTCTTGGGGAGAACTTCCGCAAAAATCAGAACCAGCAGTGTCATGACCAGCGTGGCGTATACGACCCCTGCCTCTCCGAATAATTTTATCAGGACGGACGTTGCAAGAGCCGAAGCCAGAATGTTCACAAGGTTATTGCCCAGCAACAAGGCACCGATCATCCGGTCTTTTTTGTCGCGGATTCGGTTCACAAGGGCGGCCTTTTTATTGCCCTCCTTCTCCTTGTTCTGCATACGGATGCTGGAAGCTGCGGTTAGAGCGGTTTCGGAGCCGGAAAAAAAGCCGGATAACGCCAGCAAAAATAAAATCGCCAAAATGGGAAATAATAAGTCCATGATACATTATTTACAGGGAATACTGGTTCTTGCGAAGCGATATTTTTTAGTTGTGCTTCATGCCCTATTGAAAAGGCTCCATCATATCCTTTAGCAGCGCCAGAACGTCATCGTCTTGAATATCATTGGTCATAAACGCCTCGCCAATTCCCTTCATCAGGATAAAGTTGATTTTCCCGGACTGGACTTTCTTATCTCCATACATCAAAGACAGTAAAGATTCTGCTTTAATATCATCCGGCAACCCTATATCAGATATCGTTTTTTTAAGGTTCAGATTACCAATATGCTGCGCAACCCTCTCCACGTTTTGTGCGCTCATCAGACCTTTTCGTACGGAAAGCTCTATGGCGCAGAGCATTCCGACCGAGACAGCTTCCCCATGTAACAAACGTCCGTCATATTTCATCACGGCTTCAAAGGCATGGGCGAACGTATGTCCAAGATTTAGCAAGGCCCGCTGGCCGGAGGTTTCCTTTTCATCCGCAATAACGATGTCTGCTTTCATCTCGCAGGAGCGTCTCACGGCATGAGACAATCCTTCCAGATTAAGGTTCAAAACATCCTTGCCATTTTCTTCCAGCCAGTCAAAAAAGCCTGCATCGCCCAATAAGGCGTATTTCAGCGTTTCAGCATATCCAGCTTTCAACTCTCTTTCCGGCAGGGTCTTTAAAACGTCGAAATCACAGATCACAGCAGAGGGCTGGTGAAAAGCGCCGACGAGGTTTTTCCCCTGCGGCATATTGATTCCCGTCTTTCCTCCCACAGAACTATCCACCATAGATAACAGGGTTGTCGGAACCTGAATAACAGGTACGCCACGCAAGACACTGGCCGCCGCAAATCCTGCCAGATCGCCGACAACGCCGCCCCCGACAGCAAATACGAGGGACTTACGGTCAATTTTATGATCCAGTAAAAATGACAAAACATTTTGAAATACTGAGAAGGATTTCGCCTGCTCTCCCGCCGGAACGACAAAGATTGGATTATCACTCGCAATTTGTCGCGCATAGATCTGCGTATTCTCGTCACAAATAAAATAACGCGCAGCATTGCGGTGTGTATCAGGAATAAACGAGTCTATCGCACTTAAAAGGCCTTTCCCCATGTATATGGCATAAGGGCTTTGCGGCAAGGG
Organism: uncultured Alphaproteobacteria bacterium; assembly: GCA_937124505.1. Classification (GTDB taxonomy): domain Bacteria; phylum Pseudomonadota; class Alphaproteobacteria; order Micavibrionales; family Micavibrionaceae; genus JACKIP01. The sequence continues at coordinate 5,893 of CAKZKV010000338.1, read as the reverse complement.
AACATCCAGGTGTTGATAATTTGTCATAGGTCTCCGATTTTTTGTATAGTTTCCTCTACAATATCTCCCGGCTCTTTACCATCACAATCAATGACAATATGCGACTGGCCATAAACAGCGCTTCGTTTTTCCATCAACTCTTCAAGCCGTTTTTTGGGATGGTCATCGGTCTGGCTCAATAATGGCCGACTTATGTAATCCTTCTCCAATGCCAGCCTGCGCCATAATTCTTCTGTCGAGACATTAAAATAAACCAATATGGTTTTTTGTTGCAGCGCATTATAAATGTCCGGCGTAATGACAGCCCCTCCACCTGTTGAAAGAATATAAGGCACATCTTCAGTTTCCAGAATATTGAGAATAGTACTCATTTCCATAGCACGAAAAGTACTTTCTCCCGAGTCCTTAAAAATATCAGAAATTTTTTTGCCCGCTTCCTGCTCAATCAGTTCATCCGAATCAATAAAACGAAAATTGAGTATTCGCGCCAGTTTTCTGCCTATAGTTGACTTTCCTGAGCCTGGCATTCCAACCAGTGCAACCGGACGTTTTATATAAAAATGATTTTGACCCTTGTACATTGCGATAACTTTGAATAATTTAGAATAATGTCTCTTATTCTGCGCACCTTATTTCTGTTGGTTGTTGTTTTTGTAATTGGTAGCTTTGCCTACATAGCTACTACTGATATCCCTATTTCACAAGAAACAGTTACCAAAAAAATAACAATAGAATGAGTTGTAGAATCAGACACATAAAAAGTTATGTTAATTTTTATGGTTGACAGACAACGCACATTATGTAATGAAGAACATGAAAAAATAGTATGCTTCTTAAGATTTGTGGGGCTTACGTTAAAATTAGAAAAATAAAAAATAAAAACTAAATAGGAGTACACAAAATGGCACGACCAGGCCGCCCGGCATTACCAAAACCTGATTTACATCCTTCCGTGGATGCCTTTCTGGACATGCTGACCACAGAGCGTGGGGCCGCTCTTAATACGCGTCACGCTTACTGGCGCGATTTAGCTGATGTCAGCATGTATCTGCGCAAATTTCGTAATGCAGACGTACACAATGCAACCACAGACGATATCAAGGCATATCTGAAAGACCTGAGCGAGAAAACTCATACCAAGGGCAGCAACAAAAACAAAATTGCTGTACGTACAGTTGCACGTCGTCTTTCTGCGCTTCGCCAATTTTATCGTTTTATTGTTTCCGAAAATATTCGCCAGGATGATCCGACATCAACAGTTGAAAGTCCAAAACAAACAAGAACGTTGCCGAAGACACTCTCCGAATCAGAAGTCTCAACCCTGATTGAAACCGCTTCTTCTGCGGGTAGCTCCGACAGTATTCGTCTGGTCTGCCTGATTGAGATGCTGTATGCGACAGGTCTTCGTGTTTCTGAATTGGTGGGACTGCCAATTTCCGCACTTTCTGAAGATAACCAGTTTCTGATGGTTGCCGGGAAAGGTGGACGTGACCGCATTGTCCCCCTCACAGACAGCGCTCAAAAGGCAATTTCTGATTATCTGGGCGTACGTATGTCTTTTGTCGGCCCGGAAGATCAGGCCAAACAGGAAAAATGGCTGTTCCCGTCCCGTACATCCGACAGCGGTCACCTGACCCGCCAACGTTTTGCGCAACTTCTGAAAGATTTGGCGCATGCCGCTAAAATTGATTCAGACCGCGTCAGCCCGCATATCCTGCGTCACGCCTTTGCGACACATCTTTTGAGTAACGGGGCAGACCTTCGCTCTGTTCAGAAAATGCTGGGGCATGCAGATATCGCGACAACTCAGATTTATACGCAGATCATAGGCGAAAACCTCAAAAACACAGTTGAGGAAAAACACCCTATGAGTAAAAAATCTTCCGAGTAAGATTTACTGATCATTTCCGAAAGACAGACGTTTATTGTAGACGTCTGTCTTTTTTGTTATAAGTCCTTCTCATGAGCTTAAATTTTGAAAAACCTGTTCTGGAACTGGAACAAAAAATCGCAGAACTCTCAAAAGTCGAGCAAGGCAATGGCCTGAATATCGACGAAGAAGTGAAACAAATGCAGCAAAAGGCTGATAAGCTTCTTGAGCAGATATACACAAGACTCACACCCCAACAAAAGATACAGGTCGCCCGGCACGAAAACCGTCCACACTGCCTGGATTATATCCGTGCGCTGATCACCGATTTCACCCCCCTTGCCGGAGACCGCCTGTTTGCACAAGACGATGCAATGATCTCTGGAATTGGGCGATTTGACGGCCAGGCCTGTATTATTCTGGGACAGGAAAAAGGCGCCAACACGGAGAGCCGCATCAAACATAATTTTGGAATGGCCCGCCCGGAAGGTTATCGTAAATCACAACGCCTGATCCAGATGGCGAACCAGTTTCACCTCCCGATTCTGACGTTTGTCGATACATCCGGCGCTTATCCCGGAGTTGGTGCTGAAGAACGCGGTCAAAGTGAAGCGATCGCAAAAGCTATCGAATCCTGCCTGCGCGCGGATGTGCCGATTATCAGCACGATTATCGGCGAAGGGGGGTCAGGCGGGGCCATTGCCATTGCTACGGCGGACCGCGTTCTGATGCTGCAACATGCTATTTATTCCGTTATTTCACCGGAAGGCTGCGCGTCTATCCTTTGGCGCAGCGCCGAATTTGCAGAAGACGCGGCAAAAGCACTCAAAATCACAGCGCGTGATTTAAAAGAATTAGGCATCATTGATGAAATCATCAAGGAACCGCTAGGCGGGGCACACCGCAACCATAAAGAAGTTTTCAAAAGCGTACATGATTCGATTTCCAGAAACCTCGGTGAACTAAAAGAAAAAGACTCAGCCACGTTAAAAACAGAACGCCGGGAAAAATATTTGGATATGACAAAATAAAAGTATCTCTTAGATATTCATATTTTTAAGATCCACGTTCTCAAGACGTGCGCGCTTTTTCATGATTTCAAAATCACCATGACCGGCGCGCAGATGTCCCTCTTCCGTTGCCGCAGCACGGAAATAGAGCATCAGAAAAACTCGTATTGCTGCTGTCAAAGACGTCTCAGGATGTTTCCTGAGATAAATCAGCGAACATATTTCATTTACACTGCACTCTTCACGCAGGGATATATCCTTAAGTGCCACCCACATTTCCGGCTCCAGACGTACAGATGTCCGTTTGTTCAGAACCGTAATGTTTTTACTAATGAGCGTTCCTTTTTTTTCGAGTGTTTGTTCATCTTCATGGCCGAAATCATTAGGATGATGGCGTATATTTCTCATAGACTGCATTGCACGTCTTCCTCTTCCCTAAATACATCTAATTGTATTTCAGGTTACACCAAACTACTTTTAGTTGTAAATAGATATATACTCAAACTATCTGATATTCAGGGAAATAGAATGTGTTTCCTTCGTAATATCCGGCCCCAATATCTCCAGCACTTTTCTGTGCCGTTGCAGTCTGGGAAGAGCATTCAATTCCTGCGCAGAAATAGTAATCACATAGTGACTCTCCCCGCTTCCGTTATCGCCGGCATGGCCTGCATGTTTGGCACTTTCATTTTTAATTTGCAAAAAATCAATGTGCAGGGCCTTTCGCAACCGTTGCTCGATGAGCATATCTTTTGTTATTTTTTCAGTCATATGATTATTGAAAACGCTTGTTTTTAATGATGTAAATCCCATACTATTATAAGAGATGCCAAAGATACAACTAAAGCCGAATTCACCTGAGTTTGAGGACCATAAACCTCAACCCAAAATACATATTTGCGATATGCCGGGATGTGAAGAACACGGAGAGTTCCGCGCCCCCAAGGATCGCGATCTGAAGGAATATTATCGTTTCTGTAAAGAACATATCGCAGAATATAACAAGGCCTGGAATTACTTTTCGGATATGAGCGAGGAAGAAATTCAAAGCCATATCCGGGAGAATGTTTACGGCCACCGTCCGACTTGGAAATACAGCGCTGGCAAAGACTATACCGAAGAACTTTATCGCAAGGCACAGCAGACCTATTCCTATAATGAGGACAAACCCCGCAGCGAGAAATACCGCAAGACCTCTGAAGGCTTTGTGCATGAAGAAACACCGGAAACGGAAGCCATGCAGATTATGGGACTGGCTTCTCCGCTGACGCTGGACGCAATCAAAAAACGCTACAAGGAACTGGCCAAGCAATACCATCCGGATTTCAACCCCGGTGACAAGGTGGCGGAAGATCGCCTGAAAGAAATTAACATGGCTTATACCATCCTGAAAGTCGCCTATGAGAAGTATGAGAGAATTCAAAAACTCAGAGAAAAATCATAGGTTAAGAAAAACACTTGTCTCTTTTTGCCTGATCCCTATAACTTAGGGTATGAGTTCTGAATCCACGATGTCCTTTGATATTACGGCCCTCCATCCCAAGGAAGGCAAGTACACGACGATTCCCGACAAAAAGTATAATGTCAGGGACACGTTCGAGCTGGACATTGACTGGGAAGTCCCCGGCTTTGCGGATCATTCCCCCAATGTCCCGGACATTGACCCAACTTACCGCTTTGATCATGACACAACTATGGCCATTCTGGCCGGGTTTGCCTTTAACCGCCGCGTGCTGATTCAGGGATATCACGGAACGGGAAAATCATCTCACATCGAGCAAGTCGCCGCACGCCTGAACTGGCCGTGCGTACGCATCAATCTGGACAGTCACGTCTCCCGGATGGACTTGATCGGAAAAGATGTCATCACCCTGAAAGAAGGAAAACAAATCACCGAATTTCGCGAGGGACTTTTGCCATGGTCATTGCAGAACCCCTGCGCCCTTGTCTTTGATGAATATGACGCAGGCCGTCCGGACGTGATGTTCGTCATCCAGCGTGTTCTGGAGGATAACGGACGTCTGACCCTGCTGGATCAGAACCGGATCATACGCCCTCACCCGGCCTTCCGCATGTTTGCCACCTCCAATACCGTTGGCCTTGGTGATTCCACAGGTCTTTATCATGGCACGCACCAGTTAAATCAGGGGCAGATGGATCGCTGGAACATCGTGACGCAGCTAAACTATCTGAAGCACGAGGCAGAGGAAGCGATCATGCTGCGCAAATTCCCGGATCTGGATAACCCGGAAGGCAAAAAAGCCATTAGCAACATGGTGGCGCTGGCCGACCTGACCCGTCAGGGGTTTATCAACGGCGATCTTTCAACTGTCATGAGCCCGCGGGCCGTGATTACATGGCTGGAAAATATCCAGATTTTTCATGACCGGGAAATGGCCTTCCGCCTGACGTTTCTGAACAAATGCGATGAAAGCGAACACGACCTGATCAGCGAATACTACCAGCGCTGTTTCGGCGTTGAACTGGTATAAAGATGTCCGGCAAAGACAAATTTCATGATGTGACAACTGCGACACTGCGTTCGGTTGCGGCGAAGGATGTGAGCGTCTCCTATTCTGGCAGCATGTCTTCTCAATCCCTTAATCGATATAACGCCAAAGAAGCGGAACTCCCCGATCTGGATATCAGGGATAAAGAACTTCTCCGCGGCGCGGCAGATATGAAAGCCCTGCGCCTGCGCTCCCATGACCCGAAACTGCACCGCCAGAATGCTCCTAAAAATTACGAAGCGCGTACGCTGTATGATGCGCTTGAGCAAGCACGCTGCGAAACCCTGGGAGAACAGCGCATGGGAGGCGTACAGCAGAATCTGGCATATTTGCTGGATCAAAAATGCAATAGCATGGGCTATACCTCCGCACGCAGCCGCGAAGAAACCGATCTGGCAGATGCGCTTCATATTTTGGCCAAGGAATCCCTGAGTGCAGCCCCTCTTCCCAATTCCACACAAAACATCCGGGAGCTGTGGAGAGACTGGCTACAGGAAAAATTA
>CAKZKV010000337.1 GCA_937124505.1 uncultured Alphaproteobacteria bacterium | reverse complement strand
TTCCTCTCTATTATTTCTTTTGATTATTTGATTATAGGCATAATAATTAAAATGTCAAGTTTTTCTCGTCCCTGACTGTTTTCATTTATCACATAAACAGCAAGAAACCTTTTATTTCCCCATTCCCAGGTTGCAATAATCATAAGAATACCCTGCTTACAAACTTATTGTCGAAGATGATTGCACCTCCCTGCATCCTGTAATAATCTGTTTCCATGTCTGACGAACAATTACATGATCTTGCCGAACATATTCAGGAAAATCTGGAGGGAAAGGTGATGGAATACCACCTGAGGCCCTTCAAGACAGCGCTATCGGAAATCGAAATCACGGCCAACAAAGACTTCATTAATGACGTGCTGCGTTTTCTGCGTGACGATCCAGAGTGCCACTTTGAAATGCTGGTCGATATTACCGCCCTTGATCACCCTGCCCGTCCCGCGGCACGCTTTGATGTCGTCTATCACCTGCTATCCATGTCAGAAAACAACCGCATCCGCGTCAAAGTCGCTGTGGATGAGGGAGAGCCTGTGAACTCCATCTCAAAAACATATTCTGCGGCGGGCTGGTTTGAGCGTGAAGTCTGGGACATGTTCGGTATTCCTTTTTCAGGAAACACCGACCTGCGCCGCATCCTGACCGATTACGGGTTTGAAGGCCATCCCCTGCGCAAGGATTTCCCCCTGACAGGCTACGTTGAACTGCGCTATGACGATGAACTGAAACGCGTTGTGTATGAGCCTGTGGAATTGCAACAGGACTTCCGCGTCTTTGACAACCTTTCCCCGTGGGAAGGCATGACAAACGTTCAGCTTCCCGGAGATGAAAAAGCTGTAAAACCGAAATTCATCGGAAAGCAAGCATAGAAAGGAAACCACACCATGTGCCGCATTATTTTTCAGATTTTTTTTCTATTTTTCCTGTGTTTTCTGTTTCACCCCGCGACAGCAGAAGAATCCTCCTCCGGCTTTGATCGTGTCATAAAAACAGGCACAATTCGTTGCGGCTACCAGTATTGGGACGGCGGGGTGATGAGAAATGAAGAAACTGGCAATCTGACCGGGTTTTTTGTCGAATATGCGGAAGATCTGGCCAAAGCAGCCGATCTAAAGGTCGAATGGGTTGGGCCGCTGGAATGGGGGAATATTGCAGCGGAGTTGAAAGCACATAAGATCGATGCCTGGTGCGCAGGAACATGGCTGGCAGTTAGAAACAGCAAGTTTATGCTCGTCTCGGATCCTGCGGCATATAATGGTTTTGAGGCCTTTGTGCGCGCAGACGATACACGGTTTGACGAAGATTCTTCTCTTCTAGACGACCCGTCAATTAAAATGGCAACCATTGACAGTACGAGTGGTGCACAGATTGCGAAGGGGATACTGCCCCATGCCACTCCTTATGGTCTTCCACCACTCACCGCAACGGATGCTGACCAATTGCTGAGCGTTGCAACGGGAAAAGCCGATGTCACATTCACATCTCCCGGTGTGGCCCATCGGTTTATGCAAAACAATCCCGGCAAGGTAAAACGGCTTGAGCCGGGAAAATCCTATGCCTTGATGGGCGTCACGATTCCGGTAGGCGAAAACGACTTCCGTCTGCTGCATTTCTTTAACACCGGAATCAAGGAGCTCAAAAACACCGGGTTTACGGCGTCTTTAATTGATAAATACAATAGTGAATATCCGGGTCTGTTTGTCCCAATGGAAGAAATGGAATAAACTATGACTACACAAAACCTGAAACCCATAGATGAAGAGACCCAGATCAAGCCCTATACGATGAATTTCGGGCCGCAACACCCCGCGGCGCATGGCGTTTTGAGGCTGGTTCTGGAGATGGACGGCGAAGTCGTGGAGCGCGCCGACCCACATATCGGCCTGTTGCACCGCGGCACGGAAAAGCTGATTGAGTATAAAACCTACACACAGGCCACACCTTACTTTGACCGTCTGGATTATGTGGCCCCGATGAATCAGGAACATGCCTTTGCGCTGGCGGTTGAAAAGCTGCTCGGCATCACGCCACCACCTCGGGCGCAGGCGATTCGCGTTTTGTTTTGTGAAGTGACACGCATCCTAAACCATCTTCTTAATATCACGACTTACGCCCTTGATGTCGGGGCCATCACGCCTGCCCTGTGGGGCTTTGAGGAACGTGAAAAGGGCATGGAATTTTATGACCGCGTCTGCGGGGCACGGTTGCACGCCAATTATTTCCGGCCGGGCGGCGTGGCGATGGACATGCCGGCGGGACTGGCGGAAGATATTCTCGACTGGGCGGAGAATTCTGTGCCAAAAGTCATTGCCGATCTTGAGTCGCTCCTGACGAATAACCGTATTTTTAAACAACGCACTGTCGATATCGGCGTGGCCACCAAAGAAGAGGCCTATGACTGGGGCTTTACCGGCCCGATGCTGCGTGCTTCCGGGGTAGCGTGGGACTTGCGCAAGAGCCAGCCCTATGACGGCTATGAACAGTATGACTTTGACATTCCTATCGGCAAAACCGGGGACTGTTACGCCCGCTATCTGGTGCGGGTGCAGGAAATGTACGAATCCCTGAAAATCATCAAACAGGCGATTGAAAACATGCCAAAAGGCCCCGTCAAGGTGGATGACCGCAAAGTTGCCCCTCCTTCCCGCGCGGAAATGAAATCCTCCATGGAGGCGATGATCCACCACTTCAAACTTTATACCGAAGGCTATCACGTCCCGGCTGGGGAAACTTATACCGCCGTCGAAGCGCCAAAGGGCGAATTTGCCGTCTATCTGGTCTCCAACGGCACCAACCGCCCGGAACGCTGCCGCATCCGCGCCCCAGGCTTTGCGCATTTGCAGGCGCTGGACTTCCTTTCCCGCGGGCATCAACTCGCCGATACAGTATCCATCATCGGGTCGATGGATATCGTCTTTGGTGAGATTGACCGGTAATGCTCGGAAAACTGCGTGACCCCTTACGTATTTTCTCTTCTCTGGCCATTTTAGGGGATATCTGCATTATTTTGTCTGGCGGCTACTTCTATAACCCCATTCGTTCCGGCGCAGCGATTCTGGGCCTTTCAACACATGCACTCGGGGTTATTTTCGGGTCAAAACGCCGATTTTGGCTACTTGGCAAACATATCGCACTCAGCGACCTCGTCATGAGCATTATTGTGATATGCGCCCTGCTTTATATTTTGTCCGGGAGCAATCTGCTGGCATTTGAGGCCGCCCCGCGCTATTCGGAAATGATCATGGGAACCCTCATCGGGCTGGGCGCGACATGCATAATCCTGAGCAAGCCAGCCCTCGGTTCCACGTTCTTTACCATCCCTCCCGTTCTTCACATTGCGCAGGCGGTTGAGGCCTGGGCAACGCAAGGCACATTTGACCTTTTCCAACTTTTTGCCGGTATCTGCTTCTTTTCCAGCGGGATCGCGGCGCGTTATATCAAAAAGCCGGAACCCGTTGCGCCGCCCCTGTAACTTTTTTTGAGAATAATTCTCATTTTCGTATTGACGCCTATATCGTATTTAATTAGTACTAATTAAATACGATATAACTTTTTGAGCAGGGGCCTCTCCAGATGAAAAATTTTTTCTGTACTCTTATTTTGATGTTCGCCTTTGCCCCTTTTTATGCGCAAGCCGAAACGCCTGATGATCTTTTCTCGGAAATGGTCGCAGAAGAGCGCATTGAACATTATGCGGGCACTGAGTTTAAAAACCCTGAGGAGGCACAAATGGCACTGAATGAAAAAATCAGTGACATTGCTGCTATTCTGGACGCACAGGCAGACATCGACGGGACATCCATGGAAAAAATCCATGAAATCAGCTACACACTTGAGAACGCCATTGACTTTATACGGGCAGAACATCAGGAAGATGTCACATTAAATCATATCGACGAGGCGGTTCAGGCACTCCATTACGCCTCTGAAAAACATGAGGCCGACAAAACGCGGGAATGGTTCGCAAAGCTGCAAAATGCCAATCATGAAAGACAGATGAACGAAGCAAATACCTCTGAAACGCCTCTGGTCAAAAATGATCATTATGAGATTGTGATTAAAGATCACAAATTCTTTCCGGAAACCCTGACCGTTCCGGCGGGAGAAAAGATCAAGCTACTGGTTGATAATCAGGACGCAACACCGGAAGAGTTTGAAAGCCATGATTTCAACCGTGAAAAAATCATTTCAGGTAAATCCAAAGCTACGATTTTTGTTGGTCCCCTGGAGCCGGGAAAGTATCATTATTTCGGTGAATTTAACATGGACAGCGCGAAAGGCTATATTATCGCCAAAGCAGCAGAATAAATTAGAAGAAGAGACCTGATATGGAAGAAATTATTCCAACCGCCACCGTTGTTTTTCGTGAGGTCATAGAAACAGCCCTGATTCTGGGAATCGTCATGGCGGCCACGCGCGGTATGCCGTCCCGGATTAAGATCGCATTTGTCGGCCTTGGGGTCGGTCTTCTCGGCTCCATGTGCATTGCTTTTTTTACCGAAGCCATTTCCAATGCCGCAGAAGGCATGGGACAGGAACTGTTTAATGCCGCGATCATGTTTACGGCTGTTGCCTGCCTGAGCTGGACAGTCATCTGGATGAAATCGCACGGGCGGCAACTCGCCAAAAACCTGAAACAAGTCGGACAGGATGTCGTCAGCGGAGACCGCTCTGTCTACGTTCTGGTCGGCGTCATTGCCCTGGCCACGTTCCGGGAAGGCGCGGAAATCGTTCTGTTTACCTATGCCATGGCTTCCTCCGGCGCGTTTAATGTTTCTGCGATCATTGCAGGCGGAATGGTTGGTGCCACAGGCGGGGCCATCATTGGAACCATGTTCTATTTCGGTTTATTGAAAGCCGCACAAAAACATTTGTTCGCCATCACAGGATGGATGCTGATTTTCCTGACGGCAGGAATGGCAGCACATGGCGCAAGCTTTCTGATACAGGCGGATATCCTGCCCGCTTTGATACCAAACATGTGGGACACGTCATGGCTGGTTTCCGGACATGGATTCTTCGGGCAACTTCTCAGCGTGCTGATCGGCTATAACCCACGACCATCCGGTATGGAACTGATCTTTTATGCAGGCGTTTTATTATTGCTCGGCGTTGCTTATCTTCTGGTCGGAAAACAAACACAATCTTCCGCCAGAAAAACTGATCAGGTTCCCACCCCGGCGGAATAAGATTTCTATATTTTGCTTTGAGACGATTACTCAAATTCCCTGCCTAGGAGTTTTCCAATGCGGGTTTTAAGAAGTTCAACCAAACGTTCATCCATATAATCGTAATCATCGGGGATGCCAAGAACGATCAGACGTTTATCTTTTAGAACATGATTGAATTGCCTCGTTATCCTTTTTTTGTGTGACGGTTCCATCACAAAGATTTCATCCGCCCATTCAATTAGTTCACTATCAACGGTTGTTGGAGCATCTATATCCGTTCCGGCACCCATCGCATCAATACCGTCATAGGCGGAGAAAACAGCTTCCGCCGTTGCGCTGCGGAGTTTGTTGGCCGTACAGATAAATAACAAATTCAAAACCTTGCTCCCCGGAGTTTTTTGAAGACTATTTCAAAATCTCTCTGATAAGCCAACAATAAAAAACTTGGTATTGGTGCGAATAGCCAGGAAATCCGAAAAGCCCTTCTTCCAGCGTCATCCCGGCGAAAGCCGGGATCTCGTACATGTAGCAACCAGATCCCGCTTTTCAGCGGGATGACAACGACATTACCTGCCTATTCGCACCAATACCAAAAACTTAAAAGTCGGTAGTGTCTCAGTTTGAAAAATAGTTGACTCGGTCAACCGTGTTGACTTTATGTTGTCAACGAATAACCATTTTGGTACTGTTTAAGAATGGAGGGGCGATTCGTGATTCTCGAATCGTAAACTATTTTTCTAACCAGTCAAGCGAGAAGCTGGATTTTTCAACATAAAATCTATATAATTATAAATAATTAGGGACATAGCCCTGTATGGAGATTTAATGCCTAAAGGCCCGCAAGGACAAAAAAGACCTGCTGATGTTATCGGTTGCGCCGTTACGGTAGCACAAATAGCTACCGGAGAAATTGAAGAGCGGGTTAAGGAAAAATCAGGTCGCACAAAAAGCGGAAAAGCAGGTTCGGCTGCAAGAAATAAAACCTTAACAGCGGAAGAACGTAGTGAGATTGCAAAGTTAGCAGCAGAGGTAAGGTGGAAAAATGATACCTGATTTACTTGATTCTTCCATCTTTGACATTATTGATGGCCAAGCAAAAAAACTCGAAGATAAATTAAAATCAGATGTAGTTTTTTATCATGGCGCAATCCACCCGCAATTTTTTAGAGTTTTTCGTAATTTTATAGAAGAAGTTCACAATAGGTCTCAACGAAATGAAGGTACTATTTCAGTAGTGCTAAGAACTGGTGGTGGTTCTGCGGAAACTACAGAACGAATGGTTGAGGTTATTAGAAAACATTATTCAACAGTCTATTTTATAGTTCCTGACATTGCCATGTCCGCTGGAACTATATTTTGCATGTCAGGCGATAAAATTTTTATGGACTACTCTAGTAGTCTTGGCCCCATTGATCCACAAGTCCCTGCTCCTGATACCGGTGATCTAGTACCTGCTTTAGGGTATATAGACAAGGTAAATGATATTGTTATCAAAGAAATGCTGACTCCCGGTGATGTTGTGCTTCTGAAAAGCGTCGATTTAGCAAAACTTGCTTTGTTTGAGCAAGCAAAAGATTTGTCTATAGATTTATTAAAAAAATGGTTGGTGGAGTATAAGTTTAAAGATTGGAATCAACACAGAACTACAAATCCTGGTTCCCCTGTTACAGATGATGAAAAGGAGGAGAGGGCAAAAGAAATAGCGGAGGCTTTGTCTAATCATAAGCAATGGCGGTCTCATGGCAGAAACCTAGATATAAAAAAGTTAACTGAATTACGCATAGAAATAGACGATTATTCTGATGATGAAGACCTTAGAAACTTAATCAGACGGTATAATGACCCATTGACTGGTTACATAGACCGTATGGGATTGCCCTTTTATCTTCACAGCCACCAGATAGATATGTAGGAGGACACGCTATGTTATTAACCGATCTCGTTCAAGACAGACTTGAGTCCTTAGAATGTAGCCATAACAATGAATGTGAAGTTGTGGACGATGCCAAAAGAAAGAAGGCTCTGATTGAAGCTGAAAGACTTGCTGATCTTTACAAAGATATTAAGCCAGAGCCTTACTTGGCACCACATAAACATTTGTTTATGGCTCCAAGAACAAAGTAAACTGAAAAAAATGCTTGCTATTTAAAATTATCTCATTTATATAATGAGATATGAACAAACTTTCATTAGAAAAACGCACTCAAATTCTTCACATGCTTTGCGAAGGGTCGTCAATGCGGTCTATATCTCGTGTGGTTGGTGTATCTATCAATACTGTTACCAAGTTGTTAGTAGATGCTGGTTTTGCTTGTGCAGAGTACCACGATAACGCTGTACGGGATGTAAAATCAGAACGTATTCAATGTGACGAAATATGGTCATTTTGCTACGCTAAACAAAAGAACGCACCACAAGGAAAAGAGGGGGCTGGAGACGCATGGACGTGGACAGCTATTGATGCTGATAGCAAGCTGATTGTGTCATGGATGGTAGGTACACGAGATGCGGATTCAGCCAATGATTTTATCACTGACCTTAAAAATCGCCTTGCCAGCCGTATTCAACTTACTACAGATGGCCACAAAGCTTATCTGGATGCTATTGAAAGCGCGTTTGGAGATGATGTTGATTATGCCATGCTGGTTAAACTGTACGGTGAGAATTTAGACAAACAGAAACGCTATAGCCCTGCGGAATGTATAGGGTGCAAGAAGTCTAAAGTTACTGGAAATCCAGAAAAAAAGCATGTTTCCACGAGCTATGTCGAACGCCAAAACTTAACCATGAGAATGTCCATGCGCAGATTTACGCGGCTGACCAACGCTTTTAGTAAAAAGCTTGAAAATCACTGCCATGCATTGGCTTTATATTTCGTTTATTATAATTTTGTCCGTATTCATAAAACACTTAAAATAACTCCTGCAATGGCGGCAGGTGTTTCCCATACGCTATGGTCTATGGAAGACGTTGTTGCTTTGATTGACGCAAGAGAAGAAAAATTAAAAAATTCAAACTGAGACACTACCTAAAAGTCTCAGTTAACGACTCGTGTCACGACTTATGATATACTCTGATATAGAATCGAAAAAATGAATAAAAAAGGAGCCTGGCACGATGAAGCAATATCTCGACCTGATGAAACACGTCTATGACAATGGCGTTGATCATGAAGACAGAACTGGCGTTGGCCGTAGATCCGTCTTTGGATACCAGATGCGGTTTGACCTGCAAAAAGGCTTTCCGTGCGTGACAACCAAAAAACTTCACCTGCGCTCCATCATTCATGAACTGCTCTGGTTCATCTCCGGTGATACCAACATCAGATACCTGAAGGAAAATGGTGTTCGCATCTGGGATGAATGGGCGGACGAAAACGGCGATCTCGGCCCGGTTTACGGTCATCAATGGCGCAGCTGGCCGACGCCGGACGGACGGAAAATCGACCAGATTTCCAACCTGATCCATGATATCAAGACCAACCCGCATTCCACGCGCCACATCGTCAATGCCTGGAATGTTGCGGAAATCGGCAAAATGGCCTTGCCGCCCTGTCATACCATGTTCCAGTTTTTCGTGATTAACGGCACACTCTCCTGCCAGCTTTATCAGCGCAGCGCTGATATCTTCCTCGGCGTGCCGTTTAACATCGCCTCCTATGCCCTGCTGACCATGATGGTAGCGCAGGTTTGCGGCTTGAAACCCGGCGAATTTATTCATACCTTCGGAGATGCGCACCTCTACACCAACCATCTGGAACAAGCCAAAGAGCAGATGAGCCGCGATCCCCTGCCCCTGCCGGATATGCATATCAACCCGCATGTGGATAATATCTTTGACTTCAAATTCGAGGACTTTGAGCTGGTCGGCTATGAATGCCATCCACATATCAAAGCCCCGATTGCCGTGTAGGGAGGCCGATCCCATGTGGCCTTCCTTTCTTGATTTCCGTGACACAGAAATTCCATGGCGAGAGGCCGGAAACAAGAGATGGGCGGCAACGCTTCCTCTGCCTGAAAAATTCCTGAAAGACGGCGGAACATGCCTTCCGTCTTTTTCTATGAGAGACCACACATATACCTGGCAAGCTGCCCTTATGAACGGTTCCGACATTCTGGCGCAAACCCTGCCCATTGGACAGGATATGACTGCCTTTGAAAGGGCCTTCGATACCCCTGAACAGGGCCTTTCCCAAAAACTGGATTATTTTCAGATAAAGGGCGGCAGAACAGGCCCCCTGTCTTTGAAAGTGAGTGTGCAGACAGAGAAAGAAGAATCCATCACTGACTCCCTGTTAACCATGTCTCTCTCCCATCAGGACATAGAAGAGTTTTTCCCCGATCATGAGGTTGTTGCCACGCCTCTGAACGTGCCATCCCTCTCCCAAATGGAAGAAGAGGAACACATCAAAAGCCGCATCTGCTCTCCGACCAGCCTGGCCATGGTTTTATCTTGTTACAAAGTTCCGTTTGCCTTTCCTGAACTGTTGCAGGCCTGCTACCACGAGCAAGCTGATATTTACGGCGTCTGGCCACAAAATATCTGGGCCGCCTCACGTTTTGGTGCAATCGGCACGGTGCGGTATTTTGTAAAGTGGCATAAAGTTGCATCCCTTTTACAGAAAGGCATTCCCGTGATTGCCAGCATTCGCTATGAAGAGGGAGACCTCACGGATGCACCGATGCAACAAACACAGGGGCATCTGGTGGTTATCTGTGGTCTGGAAAAAGACTACGTTCATGTGAGTGATCCGGCTGCAAAAACACAAAGAGAGGTCCGCCGCAGCTATGATAAGGAGGAATTTGCCAATGCGTGGCGGCAGCACGGCGGCGTGGGATATGTGCTTTACCCGCCATCAAAGAAACTCTAAAGTGCGTCTATGTCATCTCCTATTCTGATTTCCATTATCGTTGCCATGTCT
>CAKZKV010000336.1 GCA_937124505.1 uncultured Alphaproteobacteria bacterium | reverse complement strand
GAAGCAACAACTGGCGATATTTACATCGACGGTACGTTCACAACAGCTATCGGAACTGCTGGTCAGACAACAACTCTGACATCAGGTACAGCGACTGTGATTGGTGCGACATCTGACACAACTGTTTCTGCCGGTAACCAGATTGTTCTGGGTAGTGACCTGACATTTGGTGCAAGTGGCCGTACAACAACAGTTGAAGCTGTAAACTCTGCGACATTTGACATCGACGCAAATGACGTGATCGATGCAGGTGGTAACGTTGTGACACACACAGCAAGTTCTGTAACGAACTATACAATCGGTGACGCTTCTTCTGCTTTGGCTGATGGCGCGACAATCAACTTCATCGAAAACGCAACTGGTTCTGACCTTGACGGCGATCTGGCAGCGGGAACAGCTGTTCTTCTGGACACAGCTTTGGTTGACTTGGTTGACAACGCTTCAGACAACGACACATTGAGTGCAACGGTTGACATTCTGGATGCCACAACTGTGATCGGTTCAGAGTTCGACGGTGCTGCGGAAGCCCTTCTGGGTGACACAACAGTCACTGGTGCTCTGCTGGCTGAACGTGGTGACTTGATGGCTGCGGCAACATCTACTGCCGCTCGCAGCATTGCTGAAGGTCTGTCACCAACAGTTGACGGTTCCGTACAAAGCGGTGTTGTTTCCACAGTCACAAACTCTGCTCTTGGCATTACAGGTGAGCGTCTTGCTGCCCTGCGTCATGGCGATGAGACAGGTATGGCTGCCGGTAACATGACACATGGTCTGAAAACATGGGGTCAGGTCTTCGGTGCAACAGGTGAGCAGGATGCCCGTGACGGCGTTTCCGGCTACGATGTTGATACATGGGGCGTGAGCGTCGGTATCGACACACAAACTCTGGCTGAAGATTGGGTCTGGGGCTTGGCATTCACATATGCAAACACAGACACAGACTCTGCCAATTCCACAAACACACAGGTTGATCTGGATACATACCAAATCGCTCTGTATGGTGATTACAAGTGGGATGCCGCAACATACGTCAACGGTCAAATCGGTTATGCTATGAACAATGGCGACCAGACCCGTACGATTGCTGCGGATGCCGGTGGTACGACAACAGCGTCTGCTGATACTGACTCCGATGTCTTCTTCGTAAGACTGGAAACAGGTCGTGACTTCGACATGGATAACGGCTGGACACTGACTCCGATCGCTCTGTTGAACTACCAGCACATCAATTCTGACGGTTACACAGAATCATGTGCGGCAGCCAGCACAGCCTGCCTGAGCGGTGTTGATGTTGATAACATGAACATCCTGGAAGCCGGACTTGGTGGTGAAGCCAGCTATCTGCACCAAAATGCAGACGGTTCCTTCCTGAAACCAAGACTGCACGCTGCTTACCGTTATGACTTTATTGGTGACGAAGTTGAAACGACTTCCAGCTTCTCAGGTCAAGCCGGTACAACATTCACAACGCAAGGCTTTGATGCACAACAAAGCACTTTCAACGTGGGTGCCGGTCTGGAGTTCTTCACAACAGCCAACTGGGAACTGTCAGTTAACTACGATTACGAAATCAAAGAAGACTACGACGCACATAACGGTTACGTTCGCGCCGCTTACAAATTCTAATTTGATTGAAATAAAGAACAGAAAACCCCGCTTTGGCGGGGGGGTATAGTGAAAGGGAAAAGAGTTCCACTTTTTTGACCACACTAACCGGAATAAACAAGACAACCGCCCTTACATCGAAGGCGGTTGTTTTTATTGGGGAAAATCGGATTACGGGTAGTGTAGGACTCTGAAAAATGCTAATAATTAGCTATGGGGTTAGCACAGAAAAAAGAAGATATTTCTGATACAAATGACATTGATCTATGGTCAAAGCGTGGCGATTTTTGGGAAAAAAGAGTTAATCCTGTGCCACAATATAAAGCTCGTAAACGCCGGATCATTCATAAGCCTTTAGTGCTAAGTGGTCATGGTATCAAGCTCAATATTGACCGAGGCTCATTGCTTATTAAATGTGGTTTCACGCACTATCCGCAAAAACGAGAAGAATATCGTTTCTTTCCAAGAGATCGACAACTCCCTTCCCGTATTGTTATTTTAGATGGTGATGGTGCTATTACGTTTGATGCGCTGGAATGGCTGTCTGAACAAGGCGTACCTTTAGTGCAGATTAATTGGCGGGGGGAGGTTGGCTGCACGAGTGTATCAGACTATTCTGCAAACCCTGAAATTGTGTCCCGCCAACTTGATATCAGGAATACCGCACAAGGCTTTCAGTTTGCTAAATGGTTGATACAGGAAAAAATACAACATTCCTGTGATGTCATTAAAAAAGTAGGCGGTCACGATGAGTATGGACAAGAAATTCTTGAAAAGATAGATAATCAGCTCCAGTCTTTGATTAAAACGCCACCAACTGATTATCAATATCTGATGGCAACTGAGGCTATCGCTGCGGCGGCTTACTTTCGGTATTGGTATACAATCAATCTTAAATGGCGAGGATTAAACAGCAAACCTATTCCGCCGGAATGGATGCAAGTCGGATCGCGGATTGGCACAAGCAAAAGCAACCAATTCGCACTTCATCCTATGAATGCTATTTTAAACTATGCTTATGGGGTGCTTGAGAGTGAAGTAAGGGGAATTATTCTGACACAGGGGCTTGATCCAACGATTGGCTTTATGCATTCCAAATTCAAAAGTGATCGTCAGTGCCTTGTGTTTGACCTGATGGAGCCAGTGCGCCCTATTATGGACTTAAAAGTTCTGGAGTTTATTACGTCTCACACATTCGCGCCGGATGATTTTATTCTGAATAAAAATGGTGTTGTGCGTCTGCATCCGCAATTTGCACGCTATGTTGTTAAAGTCGTGCAAGATATTCCTAATATCCAAACGATTACGCTTAAAAATATCAGGAAGATGTTAGGCAAGAAATAAGTTAAAATTTCAACTTTTCGCGTTTTTTTGCTTTTTAATCCCGTCTGTTTCCTTTTTATTAAACTTGATTGTAGAAAACAGGGATACGCATTAATGACAGACTTTTCTGGAGATATTGAAAAGACCTTAGAAATTCTAGGGCGGGATAATATTGATTGTTTGGGCAGTTTGTTCTCAGAATTAAAAGGTTGTCCTCCATCTATCGAAAGAAAGCGATATCGTGCCAATCATCCTGATCAGATGAAATGTCTTGAATATCTGGAACATGAAATTCAGTTTATCAAGACCAAAACAATAGATACAAAGCAATATTATTTTATCCGCCCCTATGCCTTGCCGCTGATTAACGCAGATAAATTATTGCAGCTCATGTCTGAAATATATGATCGGCTCGCTCCTCTTTACAAAGAGCATTTAGATGACAGCATAACACGAGAAGATTTGCTAAAAGTTACTGATGCGCCTGACAGCGATGTTCTGGACGCTTTATATTACCTTTCCGAAACACACACAGTTCGTGCAGGTCAAAGTGAAGATTTCCCCTATAAAGCAAATTCCCATATCAATATTTCAGAGCAAGTTCTTGTAAGAACGGACATTATCGAGGTTCTAACCGATTATTATCGTTGGAATATAATCAAGAACACAGATAGTAACTCCAGCGGCACGAAAGAAATTGTCATTCCTAAAGTAGAAATAGAATACAGAGACCCTGGACGTCCAAGCAGCGGTGAAGACCTCATTGCCACTTATGAACTTTTGAAAAATCAGGGTGAAATTGATTTTAGTACGTCGTTGTATGCACAAAGAAAGCTAATCCAAGAAACTTACAAACAAATTTGCAACTCCAGTACTGCCAAGGGAGCAAATTACAAGACTATTACCAAATATTTAGGGCATATTTTTCGAGAAGATAAAAAGTCTATAAATTAGTCTATAAACTATAAACCATTGATTTATTTATAGTTATATATGTAGTTTCGCGCCTGACATATCTTTGATTCGTTAAATAACGAAAGGAAAAGATATGACAAAAACAAAAAAGAAACGTGATTACAAAGCTGAGTATCGGCGGCGGATTGAACGCGGGCTTGCAAAAGGATTGACGCTCTCACAAGCGCGGGGACATCCCAAGGCGGGCGAGAAGACGGTCAAAAAACCACGTCCGATTGAGGATAAGAAATTTCAAATCAGCTTGCAAGCCTTGCGCAAAGGTAAAAATCTGACAGAGGCCGCCAAAGAAATCCGTGTTTCGCCTGATCGTTTGCGTAATCAAGCTAAAGAAAAAGGATTAATCCGCAAGAAAGGCGGAAGATGGGCGGTTAAAGCTAACTTACCCCGTCAAATGCTTATATATAGTGACGGCGAGGCACTTTCTATCACAATAGGAAGGTTTAACTATGCCTCCAAATTAGGCCGTTATATGGCGGCGGTCAGACGATTTTTGAGAAGCAATGATCCTTCACATTTAGAGCCGTTTATCGGCAAGTCTGTCAAAGATAGTCGCGATAAAAAATATCTTTTTGAAACAAGTCCGAACGCGCTCTATCGCATTGCTGCAAGCGGCAGTGAAACTTTTGAACAAATTTACCGCATCATCATTTAAAGAAGGAGAAAGAGTATGAATGATAAAGCAAAAGAAACTCGCAAACAAAACCGTCTCGAAAAATTGGGCAACAATCATCCGGTATGTGTGATATGCGGGGAAGACTCATGGCAATGTTTAGAGCAACACCACATTGCTGGAAAAGATTATAGTAATGACCTCTGTAATATTTGCCGGAACTGTCACCGCAAATTGAGTGACGATCAAAATGATCATCCAAAACAAATATCACAACCTCCTACATCTTTAGAAACGATAGGTCACATGCTAATAGGACTGGCAGATTTTTTTGCCCTGCTTGTTGAAAGGTTACGAGAATATGGATTGCAACTCATTCAGGCGGCAAAAGATTCTGCGGGCAAGGCATGAGTGTTCCCGAAGAAGAGTATTTGCCTATCGCCGTTCGTGCCTATGTTTGTAAAAGCGGTAAAAAACCACCACCATCTAATAAAAAGACGAAACAAAAGAGGCGTCCGTCCCCGTCTGAATGGACTCTCATTTTTGATACGGAAACAACAAATGATGCATCTCAAAAACTTCGCTTTGGTACGTATCAAATTCGTAAAAGTAGTGATCTTATAGAGGCAGGTGTTTTTTATGATCCTGAAACTCTTAATCAGGCAGACCAGACGACATTGCAAGACTATGTCTGCAAACATGAATTAAAGTTAGTAACAGTTCAGGACTTTATTGAGGAGATATTTTACGGCGTTGGTTATGCATACCGCGCCAGTATAGTAGGATTTAACCTACCTTTTGATATATCCCGCCTTGCGATAGATCATGCGCCCGCACGGGGTACGCCTTATAACAAGATCATGCGCGGCGGGTTCACATTCAAGCTCTCGGAAAACCCAAAACATCCCAGAGTGCAAATTAAACATGTCTCATCACGGGATGCCTTTATTCAGTTTGCAGCAACAAAAGGTCAGCGCACCTCAAGGGGCAATCGTAAAAAAGGTCGATTTCAATCTGTCCGGCGCGGTTTTTTTATAGATGCAAAAACCTTGGCGGCAGCTTTAACCAGCCAGTCCTATTCACTTGCATCACTGGCAGAGGCTCTTGGTGTGAATGCGCAAAAGCACCATACAGAAGAACACGGCGCAGCTTTAACAGTTGATTATATTGATTATGCTGTGCAGGACACGCAAACTACTTGGGAATGTTATGACCGCCTGCAATCCCTTTATGAATTGCACGGATTGGAATTGACCGAAGCGCATAATATTCACAGTGAGGCCAGTTTAGGAAAAGCTTACTTACGGGATATGGGGGTTAAACCATGGCAAAAAATGCAACCGGATTTTCCAGATGACCTCATAGGCATTATTATGAGTACTTATTATGGTGGACGTTCAGAAGTTCATATCCGCAAAACTTCCGTACAAGTTCTCTATTGCGATTTTCTCTCTATGTATCCCACAGTCTGTACGCTCATGGGATTATGGCGTTTTGTGACTGCGCAGGGCATGAACTGGCATGATAGCACAGAAGAAACGCGCAAATTTCTAAATGAGGTAACAATCGATGACTTACAGAAGCAAGAAACATGGCAATTATTAACAACTCTTGTTCAGGTGATGCCGGACAAAGATATTTTTCCCGTTCGTGCCAGATATGGAGGTGATGCGCAATATACAATCGGTTCAAACTTTTTATCTAGCAATACGCCATTATGGTTTACCCTAGCGGATTGTATCTCTGCAAAGCTATTAACAGGCCGTGCGCCTAAAATATTACAGGCCATTTCTTTTAAGCCTAGAGCGATACAAGATGACCTAAAACCTGTTTGCGTTGCAGGAAATAAAGAATATTCCGTCGATCCCTGTGAGGGTGATTTTTTCAAACGGGTTATTGATCTACGCCGCGCCGTAAAGGACAAAATTAAAACGACTACACCACAAGAAAAAGCTGCATTATATAATCAACAACTCGCTTTAAAAATTCTGGCAAATGCCACTAGTTACGGCATTTTTGTAGAACTCAATGTTGAGGAAGAAAAACAGGCGCAATATTTATTATGCTACGGACATAGTGGCAAACCGCACACAATAGAAAAGAAAAAATTTGAAGCTACAGGATCATTTTTCCATCCTTTACTTGCAGCACTGATAACAGGTGCAGCGCGGCTCATGTTAGCAATCACAGAACGGCAAGCGACTGATGCGGGGCTAGATTGGGCTTTTTGCGATACGGACAGCATGGCCTTAGCAAAGCCGGATAAAATGAGCATAGAGGAGTTTGACAAAAAAGCACGTGACGTGCAGGAATGGTTTACGCCTCTTAATCCTTACTCTGAAAAAGCCCCACTTCTAAAAATTGAAGATTATAACTACAGCCTCAATAATAAAGATCAATTAGAGCCGCTTTATTGCTACGCTATATCTTCAAAACGATACGCGCTTTTCAACTTGGGTGAAAAGGATAATCCTATTTTAAGGAAAGTATCGGCACACGGATTAGGTCATTTACGTCCGCCTTATGAGAGAGAAGATCAGGGTGATCTGGAAGACTCGCAGCCATGGCAGCAAGATTTATGGTTGGAAATTATCAAAGCCGGATTAGAAAATAGACAGCCGAATTATTCTAAATTGAAAAATTTTGATATGCCCGCGATAAGCCGCTATGCGGCAACTACACCCGTTCTTGAAAAATGGTTTGCGGAATATAATAAAAATAAATCCTATAAAGATCGCGTCCGACCTTTTAATTTTCTTTTGGCAATGCAGGTGCATCCAGATTTAAAGGAATTAAAGCCAGTTTCACCTTTTGATAAAGATCACAAAAAAGCGGTTCAAAAAAGTTTTGATAGAAACACAGGAGAGAAACTGCATAAAAGCCAATTTAAAACGTATCTGGATACATTGGCGCAATACCACTTACATCCTGAAACGAAATTTTTGAACGGCGATTATCTGGATAAAGGATATACAAAAAGGCGGCACATACATGTGAAATCCATTCAACATATAGGTAAAGAAGCCAATAAATGGGAAGAACAGTTTTTTACAGGCTTTAATCCTAATGCTCAAATTGAATACGGTATAAATACCGAACAAAAAGGTGAAATGCGACACACTATTGTTAAAGCAATTAAAGAATACGGCGCAAAAACTATGGCTGATATATCGCAATTTTCACATCGTCATATTGTAAATTATTACCCATCTCCAAAATTTGAACACTCTATTTCAAAG
>CAKZKV010000335.1 GCA_937124505.1 uncultured Alphaproteobacteria bacterium | reverse complement strand
CCAGGTTTCTTCTTGTGTGGATTTTGAAAATTGATCACTAAAGAGATAAATTTGCTCCATATCAGCATTGGGAAAGGCGGTCAGATGACCCATCATCTGTGTATACAGATCCATCCCGCCGTGATCTATAAAATCAAAGCTATTTCCGATGCTTGCAGATGAGTATTCATACAAAAACATAAGGTCGCTTTGTTTCAGATTCGGGTCTTTGCGCTTTATAAGCGTTTCAAATGTGGCTTGATCCGGGGCATTAAAGTTAAAAACACGGCTGCGGGAGAGTGTGGTTGGCAACAACACCGCATTATTATGAGAGATCAGGATCAGGAGTGTTTGTGCAGGTGGCTCCTCCAATATTTTCAGCAGGGCATTCTGGGCGTTTCGATTCATTGTGCTGGCATCATCAATCAGGACAATTCGCCAGCCGCCCTCTTCCGAGGCCGTTTTTCTGAGGAACGGGGCAACCTTTCGGATTTGCGCAATGTCGAGGCCGGATTTCCCGTCGGCGGGTTCTAATGAGAGAAAATCTGCATGTCCGCCGCTGGCAATGCGTCTGAATACAGGGTCTTCCTGATCCATGTCCATAGTGCCGGGGAGAACGACAGGCGCGGCATCGCCAAACAAGCCATCGTCTGCATTTTTTTTGCCATACTTGAGAAGGAAGCGCGACAGCCTGTAAGCGAAGGTCGCTTTGCCAATGCCCTTGATACCTGAAAAAATTACCGCATGTGGCATTTTTTTCTTTGAGGTGAGTTCTAAAAAAAGCCCTTCAAGGCTATGATTTGAAATAAAAAAATTACTTTCTTTTGGAGGAAGAAAAGAATGCTGGTCTTCTATGACACTCTCTGCCTCTGTGTCATAAGGGTCATATTCTTCAAATTCTTCTTCAAAAAATCCGCTCATAGCATCGCTTCTATTATACTTTTACGAATCTCTTCAATGCTGTTTTTTGCGTCAATAATCCTGAAACGCGCCGTGTCAAGTTGCGCCATTTTTAGAAACCCATCCCGGAGTCTTTGATGAAACGCCAGATCAAGATTTTCAAATTTATCTTCATTCGAGCCTGCGTCTGACAAACGCTTTTGAGAGCGTCTCAGGCCGTCCTCTACGGGTAAATCCAGCAAAAAGGTCAGGTCCGGCTTGAAATCACCAATTGAGATTTTCTGAACGTGCGCAATCAAATCCAGGTCAAAGCCGTGTCCATACCCCTGATAGGCAATGGTCGAATCGAAAAAACGGTCGGAAATCACAGTTTTTCCTGCCGCTAAAGCCGGTTTGATTAATGTTTCTACGTGCATCCGCCGTGCTGTGAAAAAGAGCAGACATTCAGAAAGCGGATCCCAGTTCCCGCCGTCCTGCTGAACTAGTAACTCACGAATTTTTTCCGCTTCCGGTGTCCCTCCCGGTTCGCGGGTTGTGAGGACGTCATGGCCTTGCTCCCTTAGGTGATCCGCCAGAAATTTGATTTGTGTGGTTTTGCCTGCGCCCTCACCCCCTTCAAAGGTGATAAAGCGTCCCGTTGCGTTGGTGTTCATCATAGGTTTTGCTTAATGAATAAAGTCAGTTTCGCCATTGTTTTTTCAAAAAAGCCGGGTTCTGAAACGCTCTCAGCGGCATAGACAGGTTTTTCAACTTGCCCGTAAGATGGAATATATATTTTCATGGTTCCGATACGGGCCCCCTCTTCGACGGGCGCGATCAAGGGGCTGTCAAAGCTGGCTTCTGCTGTGATTTTGTCCGATCCGGCCAGTGGAATGGTCAGATAGATGTCTTCATCAACTTTCAGAGGCACTGTCTCCTGCTCGCCCAGAACAACGTCTGCATGCGTCACGATTTGCCCTTTTTCAAACAGTTTTTTATTTTTAAAATTCCGCAGTGACCATTCGAGTAATCGCCCTGATTCTTCCCCCCGTTCTTTCATGCTGGCCATGCCGTTCAGAACCATGATTGTCCGGCGGCCATCGCGCGTTCCGGAGCCGATCAGGCCATATCCCGCATCTTCGGTGTGGCCTGTCTTGACGCCATCTGCGCCGATATCCATCTCTAAAAGCGGATTGCGATTTGCCTGCGTAATATCATGATAGGTAAATTCAGGTTCGCCATAATATTTATAATATTCCGGGTAATGCTGGATCATATAGCGGGTCAGAATGGCGAGGTCTTTGGCTGTGGAATAATGGTTGGGGTCCGGCCATCCGCTGGCGTTGGTAAAGTGAGTGTTCTCCATCCCAATTTCACGCGCTTTTTCCGTGATTTGTTTGGCAAATGCCTCTTCTGATCCCCCTAACGCTTCGGCCAGAACAATCGTCGCGTCATTGCCGGACTGAATGACCACACCGCGGATCAGGTCTTCTACTTTGACTTTCTTGCCAACTTCGACAAACATTTTGGAACCGCCCTTTTTCCAGGCTTTTTCGCTGACCAGCAACTCGTCCTCCAGTTTCAGGCGTCCATCTTCCAGCGCCTCAAAAACGGCCAGTATGGTCATGACCTTGCTCATGGAAGAGGTCGGCATCCTTTCATCTTCATTCTTGCTGAATAAAACCGTGCCAGTATCAAAATCAATGATGTATGCCTGCTGTGCCTTGGTTTCGATATCTTGTGCCAGGGAAGCCTGAAAAGGAAGGATAGCCAGTAAAAAAATGATAAGAAGTCTATGCATACGCTGAGCATACACAGCCCTTTTCCGAAAATCACGGAGAAAATGCAGAAAATGTTAATAAGTTATTCAACAATGATGATGGCGTTTGACTGGCCCGTGGCGGCAACCTTTGTCAGAGCGCTTTGCGCCTGTGCCATGTTTATAAATGGTCCTAAGCGGACGCGGTGAAAAACTGATCCGTTGACATCAACAGGCATTACATTTGACGGTGCAATTGCTCCGAGTTGGCCTGATAAAGACCGGGCATTGTTCGGATTTCCAAAAGACCCCGCCTGAACAAAGATGTCGCCGCTTGGGTTGATCGTATTTCTGACAACCGGGTCCGGCATGAAACGTCCTGCATTATCATATTTTCCCGCGACGAGCGGCTGTGGAGATAACACTTCTTTTTGGACACTTGCGACCTGAAGGTTTTGTGGCTGTGGCGCTGTGGCTGTTTTTCGTATTGTATTTGTAACGGAGGGGGCTTTTTTACCGGTTTGATTATAGGCAACTTCCATGCCTCGTGTGTTTTTGCCCTGTCTGGCGATATCTGCAAGTTGCCTGCTTTCTTCGGTCAGGACTTTAATACGCACTTTGGTCGTTCCTTGATTCTTAAAATCAAGAAGCTCTGCAGCCCG
>CAKZKV010000334.1 GCA_937124505.1 uncultured Alphaproteobacteria bacterium | reverse complement strand
GACGCAATCGTCAACCCGTAAAGCTGGCGCGACAATCCCACGGCAAAATCACAGATATCGATCATCTCCTGCACCTCGCCAAGCCCTTCGGAGAGGATCTTTCCGCTTTCAACCGTAACCAGTTGCCCAAGGTCTTCTTTTGCCTGTCTCAGTTCATCTCCCAGCAGGCGGACAAGCTGCCCACGCACCGGCGCCGGGGTCATCCGCCACGTTTCAAACGCATCTTTCGCTTTTGAGACGGCATGCTCGACCTCCGCACGGTTATGCGCCGCAATGGCGGCAATTTCAGACCCGTCAATCGGTGAGAAAACCTGTAAATCCCCGCTGAACAGCTCCCGCCGTGCAAACCCGTTTTTTGTGATAATATTCTGGATGGTAGACATAAAACGCTCCTGTAAATCAATAAGACCCGGTGTCTTATTCTATGCGTTTCGTTCCCTGCATGCAATCACTCTCCGGGAAGAAATAACTTTATGTCAAACATCATCCTTTGTTTCATTCAAAACGTCATACGCCACGGAGCAGGCATAGGTATTGATCCGTCTGAAATCGCGGATAATATCCAGATGCAGGGATGTCGTCCCCATCGTTTCCGGCACACCGTCACGCAGGCGCTTGATATGGCGTTCCGTCGCCCGCTCTTCCGCCTCCCGGATTTCATTGCGCTTCTGGTCCAGCATCCTTTGCGCCAGCCGGGCGTCCCCGCTCAGAAAAACCTGCTGTGATTGCACGATACTGTCCAGCACAAGACCATGAAACTTTCGGATTTCGTCCAGCCCCTCTTCGGAAAATTCCTGATGAAGCCGGTTTTTCTTCTCCGCCAGGGACATCAGGTTCTTGTCAATCACATCGCCGGTATGCTCCAGATTCGTCGCATATGTCAGAATATCTATGGCCTCGTTGGCCTCTTTTTCTTCCAGTTCCTCGCGTGAGAGCAAACTGGCCAGATATCCCTTAATCGCTCCGTACAGCCGATCCACCGTATTATCTTCCTGCCGGATACGCACAATCATCTTGGCGTCTTTGCGATCAAATGTATGAATCGACTCTTTCAACATCTTTTCAACCATTTCCGCCATGCGAAGGGTTTCACGCTTGCTGTTTGATAAGGCCACCGAAGGCGTATCCAGATACCCTTTTTCAAGATAGCGCGGTTTTCCGGGGTCTTCGTCTACGCCCATATCCGGCCTGATTCTCAAAACAAAGTCTCCGATCCATCCTGTAAACGGCAATGCCAGAATACACAATCCGGCATTAAACATCAGGTGGAACACGACAACCTTGATCGGGGCTTCCCCTGTATAGGGGATCAGAAAATCCGAAATATCCGGTATAAAGAAAAAGGCCAAAACCGCCCCGGTAAAACGAATAATGACATTAGCCAGCGGAACTCTGGAGGCCGGACGGTCATTCCAACTCGCGATCAGGGCCGGAAACGCCCCGCCGATATTCGCCCCCAGAACCAGATAGAGCGCAAAATCAAAATCAATCACCCCGGCCAGACATAAAGACACAATCAGCAAAATCATCGCCAGCGACGAATGAAACAGATAGGTCAGAACGGCAATTAATATGATGCCAAAAACCGGATCCTGCACCAACGGCTTAAAAATCAGGGGCAAAATTTCGGATTCGGATAACGGCGCCGCAGATTCCTTGATCAATCCAAGAGACAGCAGCATCAACCCCAACCCACTGAAAACACGACCCAGATTATGCGAGGCATGGCCTTTTGACGTATAAAGAACAAACCCGATAATCAGCATCATCGGCATCAGCGCACCAAGATCAAAGGACAGGATCAGTGCAACAATCGCCGTCCCTAAATCCGCCCCCAAAGCCAGCGCAATCCCGGAGGACAGCGACACCATCCCCTGCGAAATAAAGGTTCCCAGTATCAGGATTGCTGCGGTCGAGCTTTGCACCATCAGCGTCACAACGATGCCGGACAGCACAGCAAAAAGACGGTTGGTCGTGCCAAATTGCAGCATTTTGCGAACCGTATCGCCAAATCCTTTCATCATCCCGCGTTTTAAATGGCGCAGCCCCCACAAAAGCAGGCAGATCGCGGCAATAATATGAAGAAGAACCATGGTGGGCATCGCACTACGTTACCAGAAGCCACAGGTTAATCAATGGGGTTGTTCCCCAGCCGTCATCCCGGAGGCTATTCTTCCGTATAAGTAAGGAAATGTGCGTCCATTTCTTTAAATGATTGCACCATTTCAGGTAATATAAAAATATTACAATTACAAATTGACCCACTTATTATGTCTGTTTCTTCAATAAGTACAAAATTACTAACATTTGGAATTTGATTTGATTTAGGATCAATAACTATAACGGTGCATTCTCTAAAACTAACACTATAAATATGTGAGTCTTTTTTACTACGCATGCTTCTTGTATTTAAGAAAATATTAGGGCGTGTTGACACTAATCATATCAATGATGAGAGCAAAGTTGATGAAGGCT
>CAKZKV010000333.1 GCA_937124505.1 uncultured Alphaproteobacteria bacterium | reverse complement strand
ATCAACATTGGCACTTTCCATCCATGCCGTATCAATCGGCTCATTTGACCATTTGCCGCCACCGCCGGCTCCTGTCCCGGTTCCACCGGAAGAGGCTTTCATGAAGGTTTCAAGTGGAAGTGTGCCGGTTTTCATCTCCCCGGTCATCACAGGTTTTTCAGAGCGCATGTCCGCAACAATGCTCCCGTCCAGAGAGATGGGGCCGAAACTACCTTTCAAATCGTTTAAAGTATATATCTTATCTTTCAGATCGACGTTACTGGACAGGTCAACCGCTCTGGCCAACGCCGCATTCTTTTCGCTCTCAGGCGAGAATTTTTGTAATAGATCCGCCAGATTCGGGTGTTTAATGCCCAGATTCACGTTCGTGAAACCCGGTGATGTTTCAACAGACGTTGCCGTTCCCTTGGCGGTCAATGTTCCGTCCAAGGCATTGACCTTCGTGTCAAAAACAAGGGAGTCAAGGCTTCCATCAAGGGAAACATCCAGTTCCATAGCGCCCATCTTCGCAGGCATATCTTTCAATAAAGCCCCCTGCCCCAGAGCCGCCATAGTCGTTTCAAGGTCTTCTGTTTTCATGGATCCATCAAGGTTCAGGCCGCTCAGACCCGGCAGGTTCGCAACATCTCCTTTCAATGTAAACGTCGCTCCGGCATATTCCCGAACATAAATTTCATTCACAACAAGTTTCGGGCCTGTCGTGCTGCCATTCAGGCGAACGCTTTCCAATGTTTTTCCATTGTAAATGATCTCGTCAGCAGTAATTTGAAGTGTGGCATCAATCGGTAAATCATATGATTTTGCCGTTTCTTTCAGGCTTTTGGGGGCAGATGACGACGATTTTGTTCCAGAAACAGCCATCAGTTCATCAAGATTTATAAGTGATGACGCCAGATTAACTTCTGCTCTGGCCTTTTGTCCTCCAGATGGAAAAGTATAGCTGACAGCACCGTTGGCTTTTGAAGATTTATATCCAAAATTCGCATTAAACACGCGGAAACGGTCTGTTGAAAGACTCGCCTTTGTTACCAAACGCAAATTATTATTCCCGGTCAGGTCTGTTTCCAGTTGCAACGGTTTTCTAGGATAGTCTGTAATCTTATCAAGTGATGCCTGTCCTTTTAACGTCTCGTCCCCGATCACAGCAACAAGATTGGTGTAATCCACTTTATCTGTTGTCGCTGTCACAATCCCGGAGGTTTTGATCGCCATATCCAGTGAGGCAGACTGTTTTGTGCCCGTCATTTCTTCAAGAAACGATTTGAGATTTGCGATGGTCACGGACAACTCCCCCTGACCATCGGGTGTTTCCCCATACCCGATCACACCAGAGAAGTTAAGCTCCGCCCCCTTCAAGCCTGCCTTGATATTTGCCGCGACCGTTTCATTATCTGTATCCATTTTTTCAGTTCTGGCGTTAATGCTGAGCGGATAGCCCAGGGCATTCACACTTCCCGCCACATCAAACGGCCCGTGGAGAGATTCCATGGAAAACGTTCCGTTAATCTCTTTAAACTCCTGCTTGGTGTTTTTCTGCAAATCCTCATAAGATAACAAGCCGTCCTTGATACTCAGAGACCCAATTGCCAGATCGGAAGAGCTTTTAGACGACGCGGTACTATCTCCGTCCCCCGGCATCAGGACATCCGTCATCCAGTTTTTGCTGCCGTCTTTTTGAACACGCAATGTAATTTGCGGTTTATTGAGCGTAATGCTTTTCAGGGAGACTTTCCCGGATAGCAGCGGCATCACATCAAGGTAAACATCCGCATAGTCAAGGGATAACAAAGACGATTGCTCTGACGGATTTGTCAGGGAGAGTTGATTAACCACCACACGCGGCATCGGTAAAACGGCCAGATCCAGATCGCCATCAATCTTGGCCTGAAACCCGGTACTGGCGTCAATCTGGCTGATGATCTGGCCTTTATATTTGTTCCAGTCAATGAATTGCGGCGCCACAAGCGCCCCGACAACCAGAAGGATAACAAGAATAACAACAATACCGAAAATGCGCATGATACTCTCCAAATGAAACAGCAGGGTGAAAGTTCCCTTAGAGATTTAGCACTCCCTCACACAAAAACAAAGAGGGTAATTTATGCATAAGTTATCATATTTCCCCTCTTCTAACCTTTTGATAAGAAGTTTTCTTTATTCTGAAAAGGGGACAACCATGAAATGACATCAAAAAAATGAATACAAAATCGGTCATGGAAAGAACGGTCCTGCATGCAGGAAAGGTCTTCATCAAAGAAGGAGAGGAGCACAGCCGCGCCTATATCATTCAAACTGGCGAAGTCAGGTCATTTCGCACAGAAAACGGCGCAAGGCTCATTCTGGAGACATACGGCCCGAATACCATCATCGGGGAAGCAAATCTGTTTGAAGACCGCATCGCAGACAAAAGCTATGAAGCCGTTCAGAACACCACCGTCATTAATATCACCCGCCACGAATTCGAAAAAATACTGCAAAAAACCGACAGCATGATCCAGACGGTTTTTCAGAAAATGGCGAGTAAATTACAATCCTTGAAAGCAGAAAAAGAACTGACGCAACTAAAAGAACTGGAAATTGAAGAAGGCGCCTTCCATTTTGTGCGCGATGTCATCAAGGATGTGTCAGAAGACCAACGCCGTAAGTATGAACTCGCTATCCTGCCGCATGTCAACGCTCTGGTAAAATCCGTCAAGCGGCTAAAAGAAAGCAGAGAGTAACTCTTACATATAGCTATCGTGAAAACTTCGGATATGCTCATACCCGATTGTTTTTTGCCGTAACGCCCATCTTTCATGAAGACGGTTCAGGGTTGTATGACCACGATAAAATTCCTGCATGTCCCAGACCAGCGCATCATACATTCTGGCAATGTCGTCAGCCTTCACAGGGTAATTTTTTTGTTCAATCGGCCTGACCCGCTCGCGCATGCACTCGGCCCAGATCACGCCCCGTCCGGCGCGGGTCTCACCGACCGTTCTCTGAATTTGCGCATAGCAAAGCTCTTCCAGGCGATTGATATAATCCTGAGAAAACACCCCCGTTGATTGCGGGGGGTGTTGTTCAACCACAGGGGGTGGGGGCTTTGGTGTCGAACAGGCTGTTAAAATCAAACAAAGAATTGAAATAACAGCCGTTCGATACGTCATGCCCCCTTGTCCTTGTTATCATCCAACGACAGAAAGATTTGCAGCAGCTTGCTTTCCGCGGTTTTCCTGTATCTCAAAAGAGACTTTTTGTCCCTCTGCCAGGCTGCGAAGCCCCGCTTTTTCAACGGCACTAATGTGAACGAAGATGTCATTTCCACCGTTTTCAGGTTGGATAAAGCCATATCCTTTTGTGGGGTTAAACCATTTTACGGTTCCTGTATCAGCCATTTTTTTTCCTTTCTTCTGGTTAATAACAGCACTTCAAAATTCGTCTTACTGTTATCATTCGGTAGAAAGAAAAGCAGGCGTCGTCTTAGAAGTAATAACATACACCTAAACATATTTCACAAAAATAGCAAGCGTTATCATATAAGACACTTGCCACCAGTCAATTTTTGAAAAGCGCTTATTTTCCGTCATTGCGAGGAGCCGCAGGCGACGAAGCAATCTAGAGAGACCAAAGCTTTTTGGATCGCCACGCTCCCGTTGGTCGCTCGCGATGACGAAATTGACGGGTGGGAAGTATAAGACACGACTGGTTTCACTTAATTTTATAATCATAAAGCCCTCGAATTCGTTTGAAATGTACAACCATTAGGGATATGGTAGGTCTTCTAAAAAAAATAATAGAGGAAGAGTTCATGAAGATTTATTTGTGGCTTGGTCTTGTGGTTATAATCTGCGTCCTTTCAAACAATGCGCAAGCCTGTTCCTGCCCATTTCCCAACTATCTTGAAAAATATCATGAGGCTGATGTGGTTTTTGCCGGGCAGGTCGATGCGATAGAAAAAATCACACACCCGAACGCGCAGCAAAAAGTGACGTTTTTTGTGGCAAAATCATGGAAGGGAAAGCGGGCAAATATTCTGGATGTCTTAAATGATCAAAAAAATGACTGCTTTGCTCCCTATCAAGCCCGTCAGAATTATCTGGTTTTTGCCCATCGACTGGAAGACGGCAGCCTGGCAGCGGGAAGCTGCTCCATTGCGGACATCTCAACGCTTTTAATCCAGCAGACAGACGAAGGACTTAGAACAATTCTGGATCAGGCCACAATCAGCCTTAATTAAAAGAGATCACATCAGGAAGCGAATTGATATCTACCTTACGGAACGGCTGATCCTGATCCGAGTTATCAAACATGAAAAACTGGTGCGCCATGAGATGGTATTTTGACACCATTGTTTTCAGGGCCTCATAACGTTGCCGGATCATGTCTTCCGGGGTAAAGCGTTCCCGCCCCCCAATCCGTTGCAAAGCGATCTCCGGCGGGCAGAAAATATGATAGATGTGAACCTGATACCCCCTCTTTTTGAGATCAAGAATATTATTAGAATCCTCATCGCGGACGCAGCCCATATCAATAATAATATTCAGGCCTCTATCTGCGGCATGACGCAACAAATCATAGGCCAGTTTCCGTGCCGGCAGTTCCCACGCGCAAAAAGCGGTTTCCGCCCCGTCCCTATCAAAGGTTTTCCGATATTCAGGCAAGGCATGCATCACGTTGTCCGGATTAAGCACGAACGCATTTTTCGGAAAGTGACCTGCTTGAAGAGCGCGTCCGACATATGTACTCTTGCCGGAACCGGGAATGCCGCACATGGCATAAACACGTTTGTCAGCAGAAGATGTTTTCCCTGCCAGAAACTGCGAAAATATTTCCGCCCGCGATGCAATAGAGATAGCGCCCATTCAATACAATGATTTTCGTAAAAGAATTCAATCGCTTCAAGTCATATCCTGTTTCCTCAACACAGGCAAGTTTTCAGCATCAAAAATATCGTGTATAAAACAATCCTCATGCTGAGCTATCAACACATTTATCATGCCGGAAACGCCGCGGACGTGCAAAAGCATCTCTGGCTAGTCTCGTCCTTGCAGTTTCTGAAAAAACAAAAACGCCCCGTGACCTGGCTGGATACGCATGCGGGTCGCGGACTATATGACCTCTCCTGTAAAGAAGCACAGCGTCTGGGAGAGTATAAAACCGGCTTCCGTACCTATCGTGATAAAAGACAACATGCCAAAGAGTTGGATGATGCAGAAAAAACTTACCTGAAACTCGTTGCTGACCTGAATCAAAAACGCCGCGGTCTGTATCCCGGTTCGGCCCTGATTACCGCGCAATTACTGGATAAATCCGATAAACTGGCGCTTTGTGAATTGCACAAAGGTGAGATTGAACATCTCAAAAAGGCACTAGCGCCCTATAAAAACACAAAAATTCATAAACAAAGTGGCTATGACCTTTTATCAGACATCGCCAGACAGGCCCCCTCTGGCGGCGTCCTGATCGACCCGAGTTACGAAGTCAAAAGCGAATATGAACAGGTCTTACAGAGCGTAACGAACGCTCTTGCCCTCTGGCCTACAGGCCTGTTTCTGATCTGGTATCCCCTCCTGCCCGCGGGGCATCACATGGATATCGTGAAAGGGTTTCAATCCCTCAAAACCTCTTATACGCAAAACATCCAAATCGAAGAATGCCAGCTCCGCCCGGCAGGTTCCGGCGAACGCGGACTCTACGGCACAGGGATGATCATCATCAACGGGCCAAAGACCAGCTTCAGGCCGCTTCTTGAAACAACTCTGGCCTTTAAATAACCTTGCCATTCTTTCCCCGTCCCATTAGGTTACGAAATGAATGACTACACGTCCCGGACAATATAGGAACTCGGCGAAATCCCCAGCCAGCACCACTCATTACAATCAGGGGGTGCAGGCCCTGCAACGCGGGGATCACCGGAATGCGTTGAAGCATGCTTTTTTGTCCTTTGAGGCCGCACCGCAAAACCACTCCCACAGACTGCTTCTGGCGCACACGATGAAAAACGCCGCTTTTCATACATTTAACCCGGACTTGAAAACAGCCCTTCTGAAGCTGCTCAACGCCTCAAAGCTGGATCACCAGAATCTGGCAAAGGCGTGGCTGTCCCTCCTCCTGAGAGACCCGGCTCTACAAGCATTCGCTGCGCTCTATCATCAACAGCCCTATGATACAAAACAGCTTCAGGACAGTTTGAAAGATCCCTATCTGCTGGCCGGTCTGGAGCGTTTTATCGTCTTTGACTTGCGTTTTGAACGTGCCTTAAAAACTATTCATACAGCCCTTCAAAACCAGCATCTTTTTTGCCGCCACTTCGAAAAAGCCCTCAAAATTTACAATCGTCATACGGAAGGGCTGATTTTTGAGGATGCCTTAGCCTCCGTTGCCCTCAATGAAAATATTCCTAACGTCAGTTCACCGCAAAATAACGTCCACGTAACGGTGCGCAAACAATATGAGGAAAATCCCTATCCCCGCTGGATCAGCTGCGATGTGCAATCACCTCCCCAAAGAACCGCCAGCGCAACACACAAGCACCTGATTGCCGGATGCGGCACAGGCTACGGCACTTGCTTGACGGCACTGCGTTATCCAAGCGCACAGATCACGGCCATAGACCTCAGCCTGGCCAGCCTGAGTTACGCAAAGAAAAAAGCCAAAGACCTCGGCATTCGAAATATTGAATTTTATCAGGCAGACATCCTCGATCTTGAAAACCTGAATGAAGATTTTGATATCATTGAATGTTCCGGCGTTTTACATCACATGAAAGACCCGCTCGCGGGGTGGCGTGCGCTCCTTCAGAAACTCAAACCAGATGGTAAAATGCATATCGGTCTTTACAGTGAATTGGGGCGGCAGGATGTGGTGGCAGCCCGTCAGATCATTGCGGATCAAGGGTTTACAAACACGCCGGAGGGGATCAAATCCGCAAGGGATTTTCTCGCCGACCTGCCGGACGATCATCCCGCCAAAGGTGTGCTATCGCGCCGTGATTTCTACAGCCTGTCTGGCTGCCGCGATCTGATTTTTCACACGCAGGAAATACGCTATACAATTGATAAAATAAAAGAATCTTTAGAAGAATTAGGTTTGCGCTTTAGCGGCTTTGATCTCGATAATCCACAAATATTACAGACATACAGAGCGGCCTATGCAGCCGACCGGGAGATGACAAATCTGGAAAGCTGGGCGGAATTTGAACGCACTCACCCACAAACTTTCCGCGGCATGTATCAGTTTTGGTGTAGGCGCAAATAATATTATCTCGTCATTGCGAGCGACCATCGGGAGCGCGGCAATCCAGAAATCGTAGTAATATCAAATGGATTCCCCCTGCGCTGGGATGACGATAAAGGGTAATATGTATACAAACACAACGGCAATTCAGTAGCATTACTATAGATCAAATAATTTTACACAATCAATTTACTCCGCTCTTTTTGAACATGATCATATTGATCTAGAGCAGATTGTAACCACGGTGTCATAACGGTGTCAGCACATTTTACACTCTTATCGGAAAATACGCCCCTTCTCTGTGGAGTTGGATGGGGCACGGCGGCTATTTTCATTTTGTCTGCATGTGTAAAAAACACACTAAAATACTTTCTGAAATTATCAGAATCGTAAAATACGTGCTCTTCATTGTGGTAAGAGATGCCCATAACATCATTCCATGCTGTAACGTTATGTTCTTTCACTCGCCATAACGCATCTCGACATATACCGATTGAGAAAAACAAAATAGCCGATGCCTTCAACATAGACACAGATTGCGACAAATTTTCCAATGCTTCTATCCAGTCTTCCTCTGCATAAGATTTATGGTTAAAATGTTTTGAACTGTTAAGAAAAAGATTTGTCTGCGATAATGCTTTGTCCATTATGGACGGATCATCGGGAGTAAGCGGAAACCCCCATGCGGCAAACCACTTAATAATTTCTTCCTGATATTTATAACGATTTTCCAATGAAGAGAAATATTCTGTCCACCCATCAAAGTTATTCGCCTCAGTTGTTCCATGACCTCCTCCCCCCCAATTCATTCCGCACAGAATAATACCACCAAGCGAATGTTCGCCTAATCTATTGGCAAAACGATATTGAATAGAAGAAAAATCAACCATACAAAGAATTTTAATACTAAAGAGAAAATTCGTAAACAGGTTTGAAAGAAATTCCAGTGAGCTTTAAAGATCTGGCAACGACCTACTCTCCCGTGCCTTAAGACAAAGTACCATCGGCGCAAAGAGGTTTCACGATCCAGTTCGGAATGGGATGGGGTGTTTCACTCTCGCCATAATCACCAGATCATTAAAGACCACTGAAATTCAATATAGTAAACATTAAATGTCTTGAAAACTGATCAATCATTTGCCAGCAAATTTATCACTGCGCGCTGATGATTTAAATTCAAGCCAATCGAGCAATTAGTATCAGTTAGCTTCATGTGTTACCACACTTCCACATCTGACCTATCAACGTCCTGGTCTAGAACGGCTCTGATAGGGAGTCCTGGTTTTGAGGCCGGCTTCCCGCTTAGATGCTTTCAGCGGTTATCCGTTCCGTACATAGCTACCCAGCGGTGCTCCTGGCGGAACAACTGGTGCACCAGAGGTACGTCCATCCCGGTCCTCTCGTACTAGGGACAGATCCTCTCAAGACTCCAACACCCACGGCAGATAGGGACCGAACTGTCTCACGACGTTCTGAACCCAGCTCGCGTACCTCTTTAAATGGCGAACAGCCATACCCTTGGGACCTGCTACAGCCCCAGGATGAGATGAGCCGACATCGAGGTGCCAAACAGCGCCGTCGCTGTGGACGCTTGGGCGCTATCAGCCTGTTATCCCTAGAGTACCTTTTATCCGTTGAGCGATGGCCCTTCCATGCGGAACCACCGGATCAC
>CAKZKV010000332.1 GCA_937124505.1 uncultured Alphaproteobacteria bacterium | reverse complement strand
CAATGACCCCCAATCCTCGAGACAGCGCTTCTCTTGCCGGGGCCAGAATATTCTGACGCCTTGGATTGGTCTCAGCCTGAATAATCTTCCACAAGGCAACACCGGGAGATGTCGAATTGGAACGAAACTGAATACCACGCAAAAGCTGCACCTGCCACCAGGAAGAACGCGCCAGCATTCTCTCCAAAGTAGAGCGTTCATGAGGGCGTATCGCGATCACATAACCGCCTTTTTTAGTAATGGCGTTACGAACGTCCTCAACGGTCGGCAGAAAAAACGCCTCAGAGGTCTTTCTGGGACCTGAAGTGGTTTCATAAGCTATTTCTGCAATCCATTGTCTCATATGTACTTTCTATTTCCTTGCGATATCATCCCGAGCGAATGCGAAGGCTATTCCGAAGACACAATAGTTCTACTAATTATTACTCCTTCAAGCGTCTCAGGATGACAGAGATCAGAAAAATCCTTCTGCCTGCCTATATCTTAAGAGAAAAAGATAAAAAAAGTATTTAGAGCCAATAGTTTTATTATTCACATAATAAAACTACTCTTCCAGATAGCTCATCGCAGATTTCGGATCCACCAGACCGCTGACCACCAGATCGACAAGTCCCTCACGCCGCGTATGCATAATAATGCCTTCCTGCCCTTCAATATCATTGACGTTTTTCAACAGAGCCTCATAAACATCATTACTTTGCGCAGGCCCCAGATCAATCAGCAACGCATCGAGCAGCAACGTCCGCCCGGAAATTCCTGTATGGTTGCACAAATCACATCCGTTTTGATTATGGGTTCTCACAGGTGTCTCTTTATCAATCCCCAACATCTCCAGATCGTCTTCATTCAGATATTCGCGGGCATACTTGCGATGCGCGCACCCCTGGCAAAGAGTTCTTACAAGTCGTTGATTCAAAACAGCTTTAACCTGCTGGGAAAGCGTATAGGTTGAGGATCGTTCTCTCTCGTGCGGCATCATAGATCGCAACCGTTCAAATGTCTGCAAAGCGGTATCCGCGTGAACCGTTGAAATCACGGTATGCCCTGATTCTGCGGCTTTCAGCGCCGTTTCCACGGTATCGGCATCACGCATCTCACCAATCACGATGTAATCCGGGTCATGACGCATGGAAGCGCGAATCAGGTCGGCAAATCCACCACCCGGCATACCGGGCCGTACCTGCCATTGCGTGGCGTAGCGCAGTTCATATTCAATCGGGTCTTCAATCGTCAATACGTGGCGGCGGCGGCGGTCAATCTGCTGCACACAGGCATACATCGTTGTCGTTTTACCCGATCCCGTCGGACCGGACAGGATAATCAATCCTCCGCCCCCTTTAATCTCCGGAGATAGCAGCCTTGCCAGATGATCGCCCACATCCTGATGTCGCTGGAATAATTCATCAAATCCCTTCAGTGCTGCCCGGTCAAGCAAGCGAAGTGTCAGCTTTTCCCCTTCCTGTGCCTGCGGCCCAGCCGCAACACGAACGTCAATTCCGCGCCCTTGCCATGTAAATCCAAAGCGTCCGTCTTTCGGGGTTGTCCTGTCCCCAAAGTTCAGCCCTGCTTCCCTTTTCAGCAACGTGGTCAAACGCGCCATGGCCTCCGCCGGAAGCAGGTGCATAGGGATTAAGTCGCCATCAATGCGGTATTTGATCCAGTTAGGAGCATCCGGGTTATTGTCCTGTACCAGGTGAATATCAGAGGCCCGCATTTGCAGTGCCTCTGCCAGCAAATCACGCTGGAACTGGTTGAGCAGCAAGCCGTTATCCACATCATCCAGCCATTGAGAC
Organism: uncultured Alphaproteobacteria bacterium; assembly: GCA_937124505.1. Taxonomy (GTDB): domain Bacteria; phylum Pseudomonadota; class Alphaproteobacteria; order Micavibrionales; family Micavibrionaceae; genus JACKIP01. The sequence continues at coordinate 7,093 of CAKZKV010000332.1, read as the reverse complement.
AGCGTCTTTTCACAACGGTCTGCTGACAGGTCATGCACAGAGCGCAATGTTTTGATCAGCTCTGCGCGATCCCATATTTCAGCATCGACTTTTTCAACGTGAAAGCCGCTTCGGTTCGCCGTCGAGATGAGCATATCAATCTGCCGCTCATTCAAATCATGTAACGGTGCTATTTTTAAAACACCGTCAGCCAGGCCGATCAAATGAATACTCAGCGGCAGCCACGCCTGAACAGGCAAAACAGACCGCAACATGTCGCCTGAAGCGCGGTCTTTGATCGACTCATCTTCCTGTTCGGAAGGAGCAATGGCCCCAGCCATATCAAGCAATTGCTCCGTGGATCTTGAAAGACCATGCTCCAGCATCATCGAACGTTCACGCTGGACCATATCCAGATAACGTTCACGGCCTTCATTGAACCGTTCTTTCCGGCGCTCTCCCGGACGGCGACGCTCAAAACCGCCCGGCGGCCCAACATCTTCTTTACGGCGCTCCTTACGTGCACGTCTCTCCGGCGGCAGATGGCTGTCATCTACATCTAAATCAACTTTGTCTATGTCCTGTTCCTGATCACTCATGATAAAAGAAAAGCCTGTCAGGCATTGGTTAACGGGTTATTCTGTCGCGGAAGAAGAACTTCCTGAACTTGAAGATGATTCTGACGCAGATGTGTTAAAAGATGATAAAGATCGGTCAAAGAGCATCAAAACCTTGTCCGCCCCGCTGCTAAACTCGACGCCACTATATTTGATATGTGGAATCCAGCGAACTCCGGCGATCACCATCGGCTCGCCGTCAAAAATAACCCGGCTACCACGCGGGCTGGTAATAATCGCCCGGTCTCCCGCAAGGGATGTAATGGAATATCCATCCAGCGTTTTAATTTTATTTATCTTGGGAACCTGTGACTTTTTAGATGACTCGTCCCCCTCCTCGTCTTTTTTTCCTTCGGAGCCATCTTCCAGACTGCCGGCGCTGCGATCATCCGGCTCAGGCAAGGCATCGACATAACTTTCCAGAGAAAACCCCGGCGAGGCATTTAAAACAATCGACTGAGAGTCTTTACTTACAGCTTCCGCCGCCGATCCTCGCACCGGCAAGACCAGCACACCGCGCGCGCCTGTATGCCTGATTTTAACATCATCCAGCAAATTACCGACCCGGACAGGCCCCCAACTCAGCGTCAACGGACAAGCATCCAGCGGTTCAAGAACCGTTTCCGCGGCACAGCCACTTGTCTCAATTTCCAACCCGTTTTCAGAACCGGACAAACTTATGTCCGCTATTTTAAGGGGCGCATCCCCGGAATTGACCAGAGATGTTGTGATCGCAGAAATCGTATCAATACCATCTCCAAAATCAATTTCCGAAAGGGATGACACCATCAAACCTTTTCCCGGAACAGCATCAGGAAAAACATCGGCCTCTTCACTGGTTTCCGGCTTGAACTCTCCCTTGATATCAACGGTTGTAATGCCTGTTGGCCCGTTATGCTTGATCACTACCACGCCGGAGGCCGGGCCTTTCTGGAGAGGCGACCATTTGACGGTGACGATACAGGCCTGTCCTGCACTTAAAATGTCACACTCATTTTCCAGAGACAGTCCGGCGGAGGAGTCCGACTTTAAATAGACGTCCTCAACCGTAATGGGCGTTGACGTAATGTTACGCAAAGTCACGGATTTTAATTGCGCCCGGCTGGCCGCAAGGTTCCCGTAATCCAGTTCATTCGGAACGGCTTCCAGATCGCTGATCAATTGATCCTGCCCCTCCCCGGCAGATTCGATAGACCCACTCAAGACCGTACTGACCAAACGGGAACGTCCGTCATGCCGCATCAGCATGGCGACACGCCACGGCCCCGCCTGCAAGCCTTTGACAGAAACCGCAATCGCGCAATCAGCCCCCCCTGCCAAAGGTTCCTGACCACATTGGTTCAGCGTGACCGTTGCCGTTGTATTGGAAGACGGATAGAGATTAATCGCACCAGTCGTTACAGGGCTGCCCCCTTCATTTCTAAAAAGCACAACAACCTGCGCCGTGGAACCAATCGCAATCGTTCCCCCGTCAATTTCTTCCTCAACCGGGATCAGACCACTACCCGTCCCGCCCCGCACACCGGGGTTTTCAAAGGCAGATTGCGCCAAAACAGGCATTGAAAAAAGGCACAATACAGCGACACAACATATTGCGAAATATCTGTTTTTGAAATGTGCTTTTCTGGAAATCATAACGCTTCAGTCTATCAGAATTAATTGGGATTGAGTAAGTCAATCGGCAACGTGCCGATCATGGGCTTTTCATTTTCTTCTTTCAGTTCAGGGTTGGGCTGGTACGCCGGGGGCATCTCGATGCTGCTTTCATCCATTTCATCCAGAATTTCTACATTGCCAATATGCCGGGACACAGACTCTTCAATCGGGAAGATCGGAGCAGATACAGTGGCAGGAGAAAGTCTTGACGTTGTTTGATCGTTAATGCTTTCAATAACGTCATTTAATTTTCTAACTTCTTCTGCAGTGGTTCTCTTCTTTGCCGAAACATCTGTTTTAATATTTTTTTGGACGGGTCCACTTTCTTTATCCGTTGTGTAAACAATCACACGAGGCTTCATCAGAAAGACCAGTTCCACATTAGAAACCTGTGTATTTCTTGTCGTTGGAAAGATCGGCTCTACAAATCCTGGGCCGCTTTTATTGTACTGGTCGCTTTCCCGCACCAACCCGGCCAAAAGCAAGGAGTCGCCCGGACGGATACGCACCTGCGTATTGACTTCACGCTCCGTTGTGTCCGGCAGTTGCAATTCAGTTTCCGTGCCTTCACCGAACGTCCGGAACTGACGGAATTGCTGCAACTCAATAGCAATATCGCTGTAAACTGTTGCATTGTCCCAATCCGCGCTGATTTCCAGCGTAAACCCTGTATCGACGGAATCTGTCTGGGTTGAAACGGAAACCTCGCCGTTATCAACCGTTCTTTGCAAAGAAGAAACGTAGTTGATCGTGTCCGCTGCCCGCAACGTGGAACTGGAGCCGGACAGCATTGTGATCTGGGGCTGGGAAATTGTTTTGACCGCACCGAAGGATGAGATAAACCGCACGATATCTCCGGCGACAAGATCTACATTTCCGGTTGTCGGCAACCCGATACTGATCGGGGCAAGATCCTGAGGAATGCTGGATGGAATACTCACACCTGTTCCGAATTTACCAATCGTATCAATCTGGTCCCATTGAATGCCGGTCGCATTATCATTGTCCAGCGAAACTTCCCAAATATAAATTTCAAAAACAATCATCGCCGTGCTGCGGCGCATGCGCTGGAAATAACGATCCACCAACCCTGCGGAGCGTTGCGTAGCCTCGTATATAATGGTGCGTGTCCCTTTATCAATAATCGTATCCAGACCGGTGATCCCCCTGATCCCACTTGATACGGCATCAATGATATCTTCATTTCCGCCAACCGGCGGCACACTGACCGTAAAGGTCTGGGTATCCTTAATAACCAACACACCGTCTTCATAGGAACAATAAAGGTCTGCCAGAGAACAAACACGGTTCACAACAGAATTAAGCGGGCCGCGCATATTGGACACGGTCACAACCCGGGTCAGCGCCTCCTCGCTCTCAAACGCCATGGGAACTTCGTAATCGGATGTAATCAGTTGCAGGGCCCCGGCCAGCGTTTCCCCGCGCAATTCAAATGGCCCGACGACTTTTGACGGCAACGGATCACTGGGCGGAACTTCCGGTATCAGAACATCTTCCCCCAGGGGCAAATACATCACCGCGTCAGGCCGCTCGTTAATGCCATCTTTTCGTACACCGGCCTGCGTTGGTTGCGGAATATTCAAATTACGCGCACCGGGTACATTCACTTGAGAACATCCCGGCAGCATGAAAAGCAGCGCAAAGAGGAACAGATATTTTTTCATCCGCTCCTCCTTTCTTCTCTCTGGATTGTTTTGCTGACGGTCTTCAACAAGCGATCCCGCTGGACAGGTTTAATCAAAACAGCGGAAACCCCCATATGTGACGCTTCACTCAGAAGGTCAGGACTGCTATCTCCCGTCACAAGAATAGCGGGGGTCTCAATATTATTGCTCCGCATACTTTTAATAAATTCAAAACCGCCCATCGGCTCCATCCGCACATCAAGAACAGCCAGATCATAATGATCATGGCTGGCAGTCACGGCATCCGCCGCCGTGTAAAAATCGCTAACGTCATAACCATCGTCCCGCAAATATTTCACCATTTGCATGCGGACAAAATCATTGTCTTCCGCGACTAGAATTCGATATTTTTTTTGTTCTGCCTGCATAATCTAAGAACTTTGACCGTAAACTGGATGAAATATCCTCATTTCAATCTAAAGCAAGCAGAAGAGCCTTGCAATGGAATAGCCCAGATATATTCGATTCGGAGTTTAAAAAAGCACACCTTCAACTGATAAAATTGTTGTTTCTGAACATAAAATTTATATGATGGCTTTACTTAAAACAAAGAAACGCTGATGCAATACACCTCCACACGAGACAATACTCTTGATCTGACCTTTGAAGACACACTCCTGTCCGGCATGGCCAGTGACGGCGGATTATACATTCCAAAAGAATGGCCGCAATTACAGGCCGCCAGGCTGGAAAGCTTCAAGGAAAAGCATTACGCCAACATCGCCGCGTATGTCATCAAACAATTCTGCGGTGAGAGCATCCCGGAAGAGGATCTGGCACATATCATCAAAGAGACCTATAATTCACACATTTTTGAACATCCTGATATCGCCCCTCTTGTCCAGATCGACGATGAGTTCTGGATTATGGAGCTGTTTCACGGCCCGACCCTCGCCTTTAAAGACTATGCCCTGCAACTGCTGGGACGGTTATTTGACTATGTTCTGAACAAGCGCGGTGAGAAAGTGACCATTGTCGGGGCAACATCCGGAGATACAGGCTCCGCCGCCATTGAAGCCTGCCGCCATTGTAAAAACATTAATATCTTCATCCTGCACCCGCGCGGCAGAACCTCGGAAGTACAACGCAAACAAATGACAACCGTCAACGCGCCTAATGTCAAAAACATTGCGCTGGAAGGAACGTTTGATGATTGTCAGGCCATTGTCAAGGCCATGTTTGCCGATGAAAAATTCCGCAATGACGTCAATCTCTCCGCCGTCAATTCAATCAACTGGGCGCGCATTTGTGCACAAATCGCCTATTACGTGACGGCCTCGGTTCACCTTGGCCCGGAAACACCGCTCAGCTTTTCTGTCCCGACTGGCAACTTCGGCAATGTCTTCGCCGCCCACTGCGCGCGCAATATGGGACTGAATATTAACCAGCTTGTGATTGGCACGAACCGCAACGACATTCTCACCCGCTTCTTTGAAACCGGGGAAATGAAAAAAAGCGTGGTTACCCAGACCATCAGCCCGTCCATGGACATTCAAATTTCCAGTAACTTCGAGCGATATCTTTATGAATTAATGGATAAAAATACATCCGACCTCTCACGTCTGATGGCAGACTTTTCTAAAAACGGGCGGATGAGCGTTTCTGATGAAAAACTGAAAATCGCGCAATCGCACTTCACCGCGGCCCGTTGTGATGAGGCACAAACGCTGCAAACCATTGCAGATGTGTATAAAAACAGCGGCTATATCCTTGATCCACACAGCGCGGTCGGCGTCCATGCCGCAAAAACCACCAAGCCGGATGGCCGCGTTGTGTCTCTGGCCTGCGCCCACCCGGCCAAATTCCCGGATGCCGTTCACAAAGCCATCGGAAAATTCCCGGACATGCCAGAACGCCTCGCCGCAGTGATGGACAAGACTGAATTTGTAACGCCTCTGTCCAACGATCTCAATATCACCAAAAACTTCGTTAAGAGCCACATTTAACATGAGCACCCGCCTTTCAACACTGCCCAACGGACTGAGGGTTCTGACAGACAGCATACCCGACATGCACTCCGTTGCCATCGGTATCTGGTGCAATGTCGGCACACGCTACGAAGACCTGAAGCTGAACGGCATTGCGCATCTGGTCGAACATATGATTTTCAAGGGAACAAAACATCATAACGCTCTTGAAATCGTAGAAAAAATTGAAACGGTCGGCGGGCAGATGAATGCCTATACCAGCCGCGAACAAACCGCTTATTACGTCCATCTTCTGAAAGACGACATGCCGCTGGCGCTTGAGTTGCTGGGGGATATTTTCCTGTATTCCACCTTTCCCGAAGAAGAACTGGACAAAGAGCGCCATGTCATTTTACAGGAAATCGGCATGACGCATGATACACCGGACGATCTGGTTTTTGACCTTTATCAGGCTGCCGCCTACCCGGACCAGGCCTTGGGCGCGCCGATTCTGGGAACGGCAGATATCGTGAAAAGCATGCCTCGCGATGCCCTGTTTCACTATACGCAAACCTTCTATAGACCAGACAATCTGATTTTATCGGTTGCCGGAAACGTGGACCACGACGAACTGCTGACAATAACAGAAAATATCTTTGGCAACGTTCCCGCTGCTCACCAGCAGACACATCTTGCGCCTGCGTCTTATCAAGGTGGTGAGGCGCGTATTCAAAAAGATCTGGAGCAGGCCCATATCGTTCTGGGCTTTCAGGGAACCGCACGAAGCGCGGATAATTACGAATCCGCCCTGCTCCTCTCCACGCTTCTTGGCGGCGGCATGAGTTCCCGCCTGTTTCAGGAAGTACGCGAGAAACGCGGCCTTGTTTATAACACTTACAGTTGTCACAGCGCTTACCACGATGATGGTCAGTTTGAAATCTATGCCGGGACAGGCCCGGAAAACCTGCCCGAACTCATTCCCGTGATCTGTGATGAACTGGGAAAAGTCCAGACCTCTCCCGTGCCGGAGGAAGAACTGCACCGTGCCAAAACGCAAATCCGCGCCGGGTTATTGATGAGCCGTGAATCCATGCTCTCCCGCGCAGACCGGCAAGCGAAATACATGTTTCACTTCAATAAAATACTGGATATTGATGAGATCATATCCAAGGTAGAGGCCGTCACACCACAGGACATTCAAAAGGCAGCCAATCAGATATTCAAGATA
>CAKZKV010000331.1 GCA_937124505.1 uncultured Alphaproteobacteria bacterium | reverse complement strand
AAAAGCCTGCGCCCAGGCCAATATTGAGCTGGGAGTGCTGGATGCCGCGGTGGGGGATCTGATCGTTCGGGCCGCCGATGAGGTAGCCGAAGGGGTGCTGGACGATCATTTTCCGCTGGTAGTCTGGCAGACCGGCAGCGGCACCCAGACCAACATGAACGCCAACGAGGTGATCGCCAACCGGGCCATTGAAATGACCGGCGGAAAACTCGGGGGAAAGGACCCGGTCCACCCCAACGACCATGTCAATATGTCCCAGTCCTCCAACGACACCTTCCCGACCGTCATGCACATCGCCGCCGCCGAAACCATTCAGCACCGGCTGATTCCGGCGCTGAAGCATCTCAAATCGGAGCTGGACAAGAAGGTGAACGCGTTCAAAGATATCGTCAAAATCGGCCGAACCCATCTTCAGGACGCCACTCCGCTCACCCTGGGTCAGGAATTTTCCGGCTATGCCAAACAGGTGGAGCTGGGGATCGGCCGGGCCGAGGGATGCCTCCCCAATCTTTGCCGGCTGGCAATCGGCGGCACGGCGGTGGGCACCGGATTGAACGCGCCGGAAGGGTTCGATCGAACCGCCGCCGAAAAGATCGCCGGAATCACCGGGCAGCCCTTTACCGCCGCCGACAACAAGTTCGAAGGACTGGCGGCTCATGATGCGATCGTTGAAGCCTCCGGGGCCACCCGTACCATCGCCGGCAGCCTCATGAAAATCGCCAATGACATTCGCCTGCTCGGCTCTGGCCCACGCTGCGGCATCGGGGAAATTTCCCTGCCCGCGAACGAGCCCGGCTCCTCCATCATGCCCGGCAAGGTCAACCCGACACAGTGCGAAGCCCTAACCATGGTCTGTACGCAGGTCATGGGCAATCACGTGGCGGTCACGGTCGCCGGATCAAATGGCCATTTTGAACTGAACGTCTTCAAGCCGGTCATCATCTATAACGTCCTGCAATCCATCCGCCTGATCGCCGATGCCTGCCTGTCGTTCACGGATAATTGTGTGAGCGGCATTGAGGCGAACAAAGGCCGCATTGACAAATTACTGCATGAAAGCCTGATGCTGGTCACCGCCCTGAACCCGCATATCGGCTATGACAATGCCGCCAAAATCGCAAAAAAAGCCCATGCGGACGGCACATCTCTGAAAGAAGCCGGGATCGCCCTCAGTCTTTTGACCGAAGAGCAATTCAAAGACTGGATCAAACCGGAGGAGATGGTAGGGCCACGGGATTGAACGATTCACCAAGAAAAATACCAAATAATAGTTGCCATACACGCTCACATCTGCTATTTTATTATAAAAATAAAATTGGGTGTTTGTGAAAAATGTGCAGTAGCCTCCCGGAATACTTAACGAAGATATACGGTGACGAAGCTGCGGCAGGAATTACTACGATTTTTAATGCCGTAAATTTACCTGTTCCCGGCCCCGAACAGTTTTTCAGAACATCTGATAATGGTGCGCTGGTTTTCATGAAGCCGACGGCCACAACTATACGTATTGTACACGATGATCAATGGCCCCAAATAGAATCCGCACGCATTCTCCGCCCTTTATGGACCAGAAAAAGTGGCGACCTGCATTTTAGTATCTATCCGGGAGGAAAACTTGAAAAGGCCCTACGTGTCAGGCCAGACCGTAAACATGTACTCAACCAGAAACTAACAATACCTGTTCAATTTGCAAATATGGATATATACGATGTCAAGAACCCATCACAACCTGACACTAGCGGATGGATAAAATGGATCATGAGACAGGAAGGCATTGATGGCGACATACATTGCCGCAACACCGTGTTATTGCCTGGGTTTCCTTTTGACTACCGTGTCATAGCTGACACAGACCGCCTGCAAGCCCCTAATCAAGGAATATCTCTTATAGGCTACCTCATGAGAGCATTTAATGGAGATCCCCAGAAAAAACTATTTGGCCCTCTCAAGAAAAAATTTGATGACGCCTGGCCGCAACATAATGATGACCCCGATACACAAAAATTTAAAGAGGCTCTCTTAATGTGTAAAGATTATAAACAGCAGGGAAAACTGGTCGCCGGTTGGGAGGACGGTTATAGTTTTGAATATAAATATTATGACGATATAACCTCAAGTTATGTCGCTCATCTCTATGCGAAATCTCTTGAGCACGCATTTTAGGGCAGCTTTTTCACTGAAACTGCAATGAATATTCAGCTTTGCTAGCGCAATTCAAAGACTGGATCAAACCGGAGGAAATGGTAGGGCCGCGGGATTAACCTGTTCAGGCATATTGTCCGGCAACAAAGCCGGACGACCACGCCCATTGGAAGTTATAGCCACCAAGCCAGCCCGTTACATCCACCGCTTCCCCGATAAAATAAATACCGGGATGTTTTTTGACTTCCATGGTCTGTGAGGATAATTCATTGGTATCAATCCCGCCTAAAGTCACCTCTGCCGTCCGGTATCCCTCTGTTCCACTGGGAATAACCTGCCAGTCATTCACTTTTTGCCCAATGCGCTTCAACAGTTTGTCTGAAAGATCCGCCAAGCGTCCATCATTCGTGCCTGAGATTTGTACAGCCAGCCTTTTGGGCAATAATTCAGATAAGGCCGTATGCAACAATATTTTTGGCGCGTCTTTCTTTTTGGTCTGTAAATAAGATGCCACATCGGTTTGCGGCGCTAGATTAATATGAATGGGCGCTCCGTTGCGCCAGTAAGAAGAAATTTGTAAGATGGAGGGGCCGCTAAACCCGCGATGCGCAAAAAGAAGCCCTTCGGCAAAGCTTGTCTTGCCGATCGTAACGGTCGCATCAACCGACACGCCGCTTAATTCCTTGCATTGCTCCAGCAATTCATTTTGAAATGTCAAAGGAACCAGCCCGGCCCGCGGTGGAATAATCTTTATTCCAAATTGTTCCGCAACGTCATATGCAAATTTCGTGGCACCGATTTTCGGAATGGACAGCCCGCCTGTTGCGATAACGACAGAATGCGCGCGCGCTGTGCCTTTATTGGTTTTGACGAGATATTCTCCCGCCGCTTGTTGTTGAATATGCTGAACCTGAACGCCTGTTTCCAGATGAACACGTCCCTTGTCACATTCGGCCATCAGCATATCGATGATTTGCTGCGCGGACTGATCGCAAAATAACTGCCCCAGCTTTTTTTCATGCCAGGCAATCCCGTAAGAATTAACCAATTTGATAAAGTCCTGTTGCGTATATTGTTTCAGGGCGGATTTCGCAAAGTGCGGGTTTTGCGACACATAGCAGTCCGGTCGAATATTCAGATTGGTAAAAT
>CAKZKV010000330.1 GCA_937124505.1 uncultured Alphaproteobacteria bacterium | reverse complement strand
TTTCCAACCAGAATAACCGCCAGCCCCGGCTTGCGGGACATGGAAGAGACCTCTTCCCTGATATCTTTTCTGAGTTTGGCAGCGATTGCCTTGCCATCAATAATCTGCACCCTGCCCTGTTCCTTTCTTTGTTATGGAGGCATTCATTAATAGTAATACCAACCAAAACCGTAAAATATACGGACGACCAGCATTTGCAAGAACCATATTCCCAGCAGAACAATCAGGGGGGTCAAATCCATGCCGCCGATGGGCGGCACAAACTTTCGAATACGTGAATAAAGTGGATCTGTCAGTTTTTTCAACAACCTGATGAGATTTTGCGCTTTGTCGTTACGAACATTAATGACTTCAAAAACAATCAGCCAACTGATCATAACTTCTGCAATAATCACAAGGCTGTAAAGAAACAGCGCTGTGTTAATAATGTTCGCAATAAAAGGCATACGGAAAACTTTCTGGTTTTTTTTTACGTTTTTTTTCTGATTTGTTTATACAATGATATAGAGCAAATGAAAATAGACGACAAAATATGATTATTGAAGCCCTCCAAATCCCCCTGACCGCCGGCATGCTTGTCATGGCGGCGGATGTTGTGACTTGTAACGTTCCCGATGCCCCCAGAATATACGTGAAGCCCAAGGCCCTGCCGACGAAATACAATCACAGATCAACCATTGCCGAACTGACACAAAGGGGGACAGATACGATCTCCCCCTATCCCCGGCACGCGGTCACGCAAACAGGGGGGATTACGGCCAGCAGAGTTGAATTTCAAACCAGCATGCAGTTCCAGCACCAGACCTATCCGTCATTGGGCGTCGGGTGCGTTTATTTTGATGAAATTAATGTGACCTTACAGCTGGACCCGACGATCTATATCGCCAAAGACTACAACAAGCGGAGTTGTAACTACAAGGAAGTCCTGAAGCATGAAAAGCAGCACGTCAAGGTCGATAAAATCGTTCTCAACAAATATGCGCGAAAAATCGGGGAAGCCTTGAGGCTCTCTATTAATAACGCCCCGGGCAGAGGGCCCTATCCGCTAACGCGTCTGGAAGACATTCAGACAGATATGGAAGCCTATGTCGCCAGCGTCATCAAAACCCAGCAGAGCCTGATGGAAGAAGAACGCTTCCGCCAGCAACAAGGGGTTGATTCACTGGAAGAATACGAAAGAATCCGGCAAGCGTGTGATTAAGTCATAATCTGCTTATTACAGAGCCGGATAAAAAACCGTGTCTGGATGCAAAACTACGCTATTTGAACACCGATACATAAAAACCGCCACTCGTTAAGAGTAGCGGTTAATGAAGAGGAGAACAAAACTTTTAATCTAAGTTCAGTATGCCAAATAAATATGGCTGAAATTAGGCAATGACATCATATTGAAAAATATATGAATTTTTAATGTTTCTGGTCGTCTCCGCATTGCAAAAAAATTCCCTATTGTAAATTCAGCCGCCTATTGTAAATTGTTGTCTTACCAACCATTGAAGCTATTTATACGCAAAAGGATTATCGCATGACACAAACCGGACATGACACTCTTCAAGTACGTAAAACTCTCGACGTTGATGGAAAGAGTTATGACTATTTCTCCCTGCCCGATGCAGCCAAGCAACTGGGGAATATTGACCGCCTGCCCTTTACACTCAAAATTCTGCTGGAAAACCTTCT